>CAKUMG010001063.1 GCA_934667465.1 uncultured Actinoplanes sp.
CCTCCCGTCCGGCAGCACGAACTCGACCCCGGAGACATCCACGTAACCCACGCCGGTCATCGTCCCTTCGACGGCGGAATTACTCAGCCGATTTTCGCGTGACCTTCAAGACCCGGAAACCCCGCTGACTAGCCGTACGCTCGACGGACCAGCCCTGCTCGGTCAGCCACGTGTGCAGCGAATCACCACCGAGGTTCCGGTTGATCACGAGCCACGCCACCCCGTCCGGGGCGAGCCGGGGCAGCCAGCGACCCATCAGCGCGCGCAGCTCCGCCTTGCCGATGTGCGTCGGCGGGTTGCTCCACAGCTGGTCGAACACGACCTCTGCAGGCACCTCGTCCGGCTCCTGGATGCGCACCCGGCCGGCCAGTCCCAGCGACGCAGCGTTCTCGGCGGTCAGCGCGCGGGCCCGCGCGTTGACGTCGATCGCATGAACGGTCGCGGCCGGCGCCTCGCTCGCGAGCACGCAGGTGATCGGCCCGTAGCCGCAGCCCAGGTCGGCCAGCACCCCCGTCGTCGCGGCGTCGGGCAGGTCGCCCTTGCGCAGCAGCACCGCGGTCCCGGGATCGAGCCGGCCGGCGGAGAAGACACCGCGAGAGGCCACGAGCTCGTACGCCCGGCCGGCCGCGATGAACTCGATCCGCTCCCGGGTCTCGGGGACCGCCGGCTCGGCGCTGAAGTAGTGGTCGGCGCTCACCCCGTCAGTCTCCCGCCGCCGCCCCCGCGGGCACGCACCGGGGTGCCGCACGCGGTGTACGTCCCGGCCCCCGCCCGCGCTCCTAACGTGAGCCGATGACCGCCGCCCACCGCGCCCCGGACCCGCGGTCGCGGCTCTTCCCTGCCGCGCTCCTTCGTGCCGGGCGGCACAGCCCGGCCCCGCTGCTCCGAGCCGGGCGGCACACCCTGCACCCGCTCTGCGCGGTCCAGCAGGCGCCGCAGCTCGTGCTCAGCGGGCTCGCCGCGATGATCATCGCCGCGATCGTGGGCCTGGTCTGCTTCGTGGTCGTCGCCGAGCACCGGCGCGCGCCGGCCGTCCGGCAGTCCAGCGCCCAGGCCGCCCCGCCCGGGCTCGCCTCGCGCGCCGTCGATCCCGAGCCCCTGACCCAGCGCGAGGTGTTCCCGGCCGCGGACATCCGCCCCGGGCCGTACCGCGTCGCCGTCACGAACCGGGACCGGGACTGCGCCACGGCCGTCGGCGGCGAGCTGGGCCCGATGCTCCGCGACCTCGGCTGCTCGCAGGTCGTCCGGGCCGCGGCCGTCGCGCCGTACGGCGATTATCGGGTGACACTCGGCATCTTCGACCTGCCCGACGCGGACGGTGCCCACGCGGCGTCGGAGCACGCCGGGGCCCTCGTCGATCGGGGCCGTAACATCTTCGCGGCGCTGGGCGCACCCCCGGGACAGGCGAGCTGGCAGCCGTGGGGCCACTACCTGCTGTACTGCGTCGTGTCGCGGCCCGACGGCGGGGTGGTCGGCGACGACGACCCCCACGCCCCGCGGATCGCCGCCGAGGTCCTCGAGGGGTACTTCGTGCATACGGTGCTCTCCGAACGGCTTACGTCCTAGAGAGGCTCGGCGGCCGGCTCCTCGACGCGCAGCCGGCGGGTGGCGTCGGCGCGCTCGGCGTATTCGGCCTCGTCCGGATAGCCCACCTCGACCAGCGTGAGCCCGTGCGCCGGCGCGACAGTGACCTCGCTCGACCGCTCCCGCAGCGTCAGCAGCTTCGCCGGCCAGCCCGGATCGCGCCGCCCGTCGCCCACGGTCAGCATCGCGCCGACCAGGCTGCGCACCATCGCCTGGCAGAACGCGTCGGCCTGCACCGTGGCGACCGCCACCCCGTCCGGGTCGCGGCGCCAGTCGAGGCGGGTGATCGCCCGTACGGTCGTCGCGTGTTTCTTGCGCTTGCAGAACGCGGCGTAGTCGTGCAGTCCCACCAGCCCGGCCGCGGCGGCGTTCAGGCGCTCCAGGTCGAGCGGCCGCACCCAGCCCAGCGTGTCGTGGCGGCGCAGCGGCTCCGGCCCGTACCGCGTGTCGGCGACCCGGTACTCGTAGCGCCGGAACGTGGCGGAGAACCGCGCGTCGAACGTGTCCGGCACCGGCGTGACCGCGCGCACCCGGGCGTCCGGCGGCATCAGGGCGGCCAGCCGGCGCAGCAACGACTCGCGCAGCGTCTCCCACAGCCCGGCCGGGAGCACCACGTGGCACACCTGCCCGGTCGCGTGCACGCCGGCGTCCGTCCGCCCGGCCACGGTCAGGCCCAGCTCCACGCCCGGCCCGGTGAGCCGGCCCAGCGCCTCGGTGAGCACGCCGGCCACCGTCCTGCGCGTCGGCTGGGCCGCCCATCCGGAGAAGTCGCCCCCGTCGTAGGAGACGTCCAGGCGGAGTCGGATGGTGTCGGTCAACGCGGTCCTCCGTACGGATCAAAAAGAACGGCCCGGCACCCCTCGCAGGGTGCCGGGCCGTCGCTGCCTTGCTCAGGCCTGCTCTCAGGCCTTGGTGTCTTCGCCCTCGGCCTGGTCGCCCGGGCCCTCGGCACCCTTGTCACCGGAGGCGTTCACGGGCGCCTCGGCGTCCTGGTCGCCATCGGTGTCGGGCTTCGCGGAGGAGGCCGGAGCCTCGTCCTCGCGGGCCAGCGCCTCGACCTTGTCCTGCTGCGCGGCAGCCTTGCGGGCCGACTTCTTGGCAGGCGCGGTGGTCGCGACCTCGAACTCCTCGACCAGCTCGATGACCGCCATGGGGGCGTTGTCACCCTTGCGCGGGCCGGTCTTGGTGATCCGCGTGTAGC
>CAKUMG010001064.1 GCA_934667465.1 uncultured Actinoplanes sp.
GCCGCCGAGGCGCTGCGGATCGCCGACGGGGCCACGGGCTCGGCCGTGCGGCTGTTCTACCCGTGGCACGAACAGGCCCGCGCCTGGACCCACGCGGCCGCGGGCGACGAGGAGGAGGGCGTCCGCGTGCTGCTCACCCTCGCCGCCCGGCTGCGCAGCGACGGGTTCCACGCCCAGGAGCTGCTCGCGCTCTACGACGTGGTCCGGCTGGGCCACCCGGTGCGGGCCGCGGGCCGGATCGCGGAGCTGGCGCCCAAGGTCGGCGGGCGGGCGACGCCGCTGCTCGCGCGGCACGCCGCCGCCGGTGACGACGGGGAGGCCCACCTGGCGGTCGCCCGCGAGTTCGCGACGCTCGGCTACCAGCTCTTCGCCGCCGAGGCCGCCGCGGGCGCCGTCCGGATCTTCCGGGCCGCCCGCGACCCGCGCGCGATCGCCGCGAGCACCCTGCTGGCCGACGTGCTCGCCCGCTGCGACTTGCTGCGCACGCCGGCCCTCATGGCGGTGCAACCCGCGCTGACCGTACGCGAGAGGCAGGTGGCCCGGCTCGCCGCCGACGGCGTCCGCAGCCGCGAGATCGCCGATCAGCTCTTCCTGTCGCCACGCACCGTGGAGAACCACCTGCAGCGCGTGTACACCAAGCTCGGCGTGAACGGCAGGAACGAGCTGGCCCCGGCGCTTCGGCTGCTCCCGCAATAAAGTGGGGGCGTGACCTCTCGCGCAACCGCCATGCTGACCGACCAGTACGAGCTGACCATGGTCAGCGCGGCCCTCCGGGACGGGACGGCCCATCGCCGCAGCGTCTTCGAGGTGTTCGCCCGCCGGCTGCCCAACGGCCGGCGCTACGGCGTGGCCGCCGGACAGGGCCGGCTCATCGAGCTCATCCGCGACTTCCGGTTCGAGGAGTCGGACGTCGCCTATCTGCGCGAGGCCGGCATCGTCGACGAGACCACGGCCGCCTGGCTCGCGGACTACCGATTCACGGGCGACATCGAGGGGTACGCGGAGGGCGAGCTGTTCTTCCCGGGCTCCCCCATCCTGACGGTCTCCGGCGGGTTCGCCGAGTGCGTCCTGCTGGAGACGCTGATCCTCTCGGTGCTCAACCACGACAGCGCGATCGCGGCAGCGGCCGCCCGCATGGTCACCGCGGCGCGCGGCCGGCCGATCATCGAGATGGGCTCGCGCCGCACCCACGAGGAGGCCGCCGTGGCCGCCGCCCGCGCCTCCTACCTGGCGGGCTTCGCCTCGACCTCCAACCTCGCCGCGGGCCTGCGCTACGGCATCCCGACCACCGGCACGTCGGCCCACGCGTTCACGCTGCTGCACGACGACGAGCCGGCCGCGTTCGCCTCCCAGGTCGCGGCGCTCGGCAAGAACACGACGCTGCTGGTCGACACGTACGACATCGCCCAGGGCATCCGCAATGCCATCGCCGTCGCCGGCCCCGACCTGCGCGCCGTCCGGATCGACTCCGGCGACCTGTCGGTCCTCGCCCAGCACTCCCGCGAGCTGCTCGACTCGCTCGGCGCCACCGAGACCAAGATCGTCGTCTCGGGCGACATGGACGAGTACGCGATCGCCACCCTGGCCGCCGAGCCCGTCGACATGTACGGCGCGGGGACCGCCGTGGTGACCGGCTCGGGCGCCCCGACGGCCGGCCTGGTCTACAAGCTGGTCGAGGTCGAGGGCCGCCCCGTGGTCAAGCGCTCCGAGAACAAGGCGACGGTCGGCGGGCGCAAGACAGCGGTGCGCCGCCACAAGCCCACGGGCACCGCCATCGAGGAGATCATCGTCACCCAGGGCGTGCCCGACCACCAGCCCAACGACCGCCTCCTGCAGCACACCCTGGTCGCCGACGGCGTCCCGGTCACGCTGCCCACGCTCCGCGAGTCGCGCGAGCACCTCCGCCAGTGCCTGATCTCGATCCCGTGGGAAGGCCTCAAGCTCTCGGCCGGGGACCCGGCCGTCCCGGTCACCGTCGTTCAACCGGCCTGAAAGGTACAGATCATGCCGAAGGCTCTCATCATCGTCGACGTCCAGAACGACTTCTGCGAGGGCGGCTCGCTGGCCGTCACCGGCGGCGCCGCCGTCGCGGCCGCCATCAGCACGGTCCTCGCCTCGGGCGAGTGGGACCACATCGTGGCGACGAAGGACTACCACATCGACCCGGGCGCCCACTTCAGCACCGAGCCGGACTACATCGACACGTGGCCGGTGCACTGCGTGGCGGGCTCCCCCGGCTCCGACTTCCACCCCGACCTCGCCACGGACCGCATCGAGGCGGTCTTCCACAAGGGCGAGTACGCGGCGGCCTACTCGGGGTTCGAGGGCCGCACCGGGCAGGACGAGACGCTGACCGAGTGGCTGCGCTCGCGGGACGTCACGGCGGTGGACATCGTCGGCATCGCCACGGACCACTGCGTCCGGGCGACAGCCCTCGACGCCAAGGCGGCCGGCTTCGACACCACGGTGCTGCTGACGCTCACGGCGGGCGTGGCCGCGGCCACCACCACGGCGGCCCTCGAGCAGCTCAGCGAGGCCAAGGTCACCACCACCGGCGAGCCCGTCGTCGCCTGACGCCACCACAGCGCCCCGGGAAGCTGCCCGGGGCGCTCAGGCCTGCCCGCGCCTCGACGGCACACCCTCTCACCGACCCGGCGCACGGTGGTCCGGCCGGGCCGGTGATCCGCCCCGCGGACCGGCCGGTGCTCCGACCCGTGGACCGGCCGGTGATGCGCCCCGCGGACGGGCCGGTGATCCAGCCGGGCCGGTGATCTGACCGGGGGCC
>CAKUMG010001065.1 GCA_934667465.1 uncultured Actinoplanes sp.
CGACCGGCAAGGAAGGCCAGCGCTCGCGCACCTGGCGCCCGAACTCGACACCACCAAGCCCTGGCATGACGACGTCCGAGAACACGACGAGCATCTGGAACGCCGTCTTGGGCTCCCGGCGGCCCTTCTGCACCGTCACCGTGCCGTGCGCGACGCCGCGGAAGACGCGGAACTCGTTCTTCGGGAGCAGCCCGCGGCGGTCCATCAGCCGCGCGGAGATGCTCGCCGTGCGCGTCAGGTCCTCGACCAGGCCCTGCAACTGCACGGCCGTCGCGCCGCCCCGGTTGACCAGGTCGGCCGCCGCCTTCTGCGCCTTCTTGCGCGGCGCCTCCGTCAACCCGAGCGCCATCTCCAGATAGGCCCGCCATGCGTCCGCCATCCGCCTGCTCCCCTCACGTGATCGCGTTCGGTGCTGCTGCCACGCTACCGGGAGTACGCGTCGCCACCACTGGGTACCGTGCGTAACGCACCAGGTGTCGCGAAGGAGAGGATATTTATGGCCACCGTGGAGGAATGCCGCCAGGCGGTGCACGACCTCGCCGCCCGGCTCGACCGCAACGCGGAGACCCGCGGCAAGCTCGACCTCGACCGCACCCTCGCATGTCGCGTCACTGACCTGGAGACGGCCTTCCACGGCCGGCTCGCGGGCGGGCGCCTGATCGACATCGCCGACGGTGACGACCCCAAGGCGAAGATCGCCCTGATCTCGAGCAGCGACGACCTGGTCGCCCTGACCCAGGGCCGCCTCGACGTCACCAAGGCCGTCGCGTCCCGCCAGGTCCAGATCAAGGCCAACCCGTTCGACCTGCTCAAGCTCCGCAAGCTCCTCTGACCCCGCACCGGCGGCTCGGCACCGCGGGCGGCTCGTCGCCGCAGGCCGCTCGTCGCTGCGGGCCGATCCGGAGCCGGACATGACGAAGGCCCACCCGAAATCCGGGTGGGCCTTCGTCGTCAACTCTGTGCGTCAGCGCGCTGCTTCCTCAGCCCGGCAGGCCCCAGCGCTCGAACAGCTCCGCCGCCTCGTCCGACGCCGGGCGAGCCCGCTTGCCCGACCACGCGTGACCGGCCAGCAGTCGCAGCGCGTCGACCGGGTCCCCCGACCCGCTCAGCTCGCCCGCGCCGCTCAGCGTCCACCCGCCGAGTGACCCCTCGAGCCGCTCCGGGTCGAGCCGGGCCGCGGACGCGTCGCCGAACAGGCCCGCCAGGTCCGCCGCCACATAGGTCGGACGGCGCGACGGCGGCGCGGCCAGCAGTTCGGCCGGCCCGCTGACGCCGGTGAGCACCAGCAGGCTGTCCATCCCCGCGCCCACTGCGCCCTCGATGTCGGTGTCCAGCCGGTCGCCCACGGTAAGCGGGCGCGCCGCCTTCGCCAGCGAAGCGGCCGTCTCGAACAGGGCCGGCTGCGGCTTGCCCACCACCAGGTCGGGTTCCCGGCCCAGCGCCGTGCTCAGCACCGCGACCAGCGCCCCGTTGCCGGGCAGCGGGCCGCGCGGGCTGGGCAGCGTCCGGTCGGTGTTGGTCGCCACCCACAGCGCACCGGCCCGGACCGCGACCGACGCCTCGGCCAGGATCGCCCAGCCGACCTCGGGCCCGTAGCCCTGCACCACGGCGGCCGGCTCGTCACCGGCCGTCCCGACCACGGTCAGTCCCGCGGCGCGTACCTCTGCCCGCAGGGCCTCCGCACCCACCACCAGCACCGGCGCACCGGCCGGCAGCTGCTGGGCGAGCCGGGCCGCGGCGGCGCCGGCCGAGGTGAGGACCTCGTCCGGTTCCGCCGCCACACCCATGCCGGTGAGCAGCGCGGCGACGTCGGCCGCGCGCCGCGACGCGTTGTTGGTCGCGTACGCGACGGGGGTGCCCGCGCCACGCAGCCGGGCCACCGCCTCCGCGGCGCCCGCGATCGGCTTGTCGATCAGGTAGACGACCCCGTCGAGATCGAAGATGACGAGGTCGTACCCGTCGGCAAGCCGGTCGCTCACGCCTTGTCCCCGGACTTGCCCTTCGCCGCCGGGTCGGTGGCCGCGAGGTCGTCGGCGTCGGTGCCGGCCAGCTCGCCGTCGGTCGGCTCGGCGCTGTCCTCGTCCGCGTCCGGGCCGACGACCGGGCCGGTCACCTCGTCCTCGTCCCGGGCGTCGGCGCGCTCGTCCTCGTCCGAGTCGATGCCCGCGTCGACGTCCGTGTCCAGGTCGTCGGCGAGGTCGTCGTCGTCCTCGTCGTCCAGGAACGCGGCGGCCGGCTTCCCGTCCTCCGCGCGCTGCCCGTCCTCGTCCTCGTCGTCGAGGTCACGGGCCTCGGCACGCTCGCCGTCCTGGTCCTCGTCGGCGTCCTCGTCGTCGCGGGCGACGGCGCGCTCGCCGTCGGCGGCGTCGTCCTCGTCCTCGTCCTGGTCGTCACCCTCGATGGTGACCCCGTCGAGCTCGAGCAGGCGCTCCGCGGCGTCGGTGATCTCGTCGTCGTCGGCCGCGGCGGCACGCGAGAACCACTCGCGGGCCTCCTCGCGCCGGCCGGCGGCGAGCAGGGCGTCGGCGTACGCGTACCGCAGCCGGGCCGCCCAGTCGGCGTCCGCCTCCGCGGTGAGCTCCTTGACCTGCAGCATCGCGACGGCCGCGTCGTGCTGGCCCAGGTCGCCGCGCGCTCCGGCCGCCACGATCAGCAGCTCGATCGCGCCGGCCTTCTCCAGGGTGGCCTGGTCGGCGCCCCGGAACAGGTCGATGGCCCGCTCGGGGCGGCCCAGCGCCCGCTCGCAGTCGGCCAGCTCGGCAAGGTGGGTCTGCTTGCCGGTCAT
>CAKUMG010001066.1 GCA_934667465.1 uncultured Actinoplanes sp.
TCACGCGCATGTTCGACGTGATCGTGCGGGCGATCGACGCGGGCGCCGACGCGGCCACGGCCGACCACGCCCCCGACCCGCTGGGACTGCCGATGACGCCGCTGCGGCTGCTCGACTTCGTGGGGCCGGCGGTGCTGCGGGGCTTGTGGGGCCGACGGTGCTGCGGGGTGCGGGGTGCGGGGCCGGCGGTGTCGTGGGGTCAGCGGGGGTCGCGGGCGGGGTCCCGGAGCCATTCGTCGTAGGTCTGGGTGCCTCGGGGGCCGTCGGCGGTGGGGAGGAGGCCGCCGGTGGCCATCGGGCCGGGGATGGGGAGGGGCAGGACCGGACGGCGGCGGGCGCCGCCCGCGGCGATGAGGCGGCGGGCCATGTCGGGCAGCGACTCGATGCGGGGGCCGGCCAGTTCGGGCGCCATGCCGCGGGGCGGCTCGGTGGCCAGGGCGGCGAGGGCGTCGGCTACTTCGCGGACGGCGATGGGCTGGGTCCGCATCCGGGGCACCAGGGCTACGGGGCCGGGCACCGAGCTGAGCACTTGCGCGGCGAACTCGTGGAACTGGGTCGCCCGCAGGATCGTCCACGGCACGGCGCCGTCGCGCACGATCTGCTCCTGCCGCAGCTTGCCCGCGTAGTACGGGTTCTTCACCCGGTCCACGCCCACGATGGACAGCACGACCAGGTGCCGCACCCCGGCCCGTGCCGCCGCGGCGTTCAACCGGCGCCCGGCCTCGTCGAAGAAGCCCACGGACACCGACCGCCGCTGGGTGGTCACGTTGCTGACGTCGATCACGGCCTCGGCCCCGGTCAGCGCCGCCTCCAGCCCCGTCCCGCTGCGCAGGTCGACGCCCGCCGCCCGGGACAGCACCACGGCCTCGTGGCCCCGGGACTCCAGCGCCCGCACCACATGCCCGCCGGTCAGGCCGGTACCGCCCGCCACCGCGATCTTCATGACCGATCCCCCTCCACGGCGCGGAACCCGTCCGCCCCTCGAACTCCCGTCGCACCCAGGACGACGCCGGCAGCCCCGTCGTGACGGCGACCCCGGTGACCCCGATCACTCCGGGCGGTGAGGGTTCGCAACCGTTCGCCGCGCGCCGCATCGTGGCTGCCGCGACAACTGCTCATCGACACGAGCGCGGCTGCGACCTGAGCCTGTCGACGGCGGCCGCCCTGGCACGGGTGCGGCCGTGGCCGAAGCTCGGGACGGGGGTGCCGGGGTGGCGTCGTGGGTGGCTGTCCGGCGGGCGGGCTATTCGTACCGGCGGGTGGCGGACTGGCGGTCGCGCTGCTGCTGGTCGTCGAGGGTCTCGTCCCAGGGGCGTGCGGGGCCGGAAGGGGCGGTGCCGACCTCGGGGCTCGGGGCTGTCGGCTGCTCCGGGAGCGGGGATGCAGCGGGCGCTTCCGGTGCCGGCGAGGCGCTCGGTGATCCCGGGAACGCTGATCCCGGGAATGGTGGTTGCGGCGGGGACGGCGCCCATCGGCTGTCGTGGGCTGACGAGTAGCGGTGGCTGCTGTTGGGCGCCCAGCGGCCGGTCGGGCCGTGCGAGGCGTCGTAGCTGTCGAGCGGGTTCGTGGCGCGCGCCCCGGCATTGGCCACCGGGCCAGGTGTGGAACCGGGAGCGGCGATGCCGGGGGCGGCGGAACCGTGGGTGGCGAAGTCGGGGGTGCGGGCTGCCGGGGTGACAGAACCGGGGGTGCCGGGCTCCGTGGTGGAACTGCGCTGGGAGGGCTCGGCGGGGCCGATCGGACCGCCCGCTCCCGTGAATGACGGAGGGCGCAGAGCCGGGATGCCGGGGGCGTCGTTTGCGCGTCGCACAGGGTGGGAGGACGCCGATGACAGCCGCGTGGCGCCGGGGTTGGCAACACTGGTGCCAGGGCCGGCGGTGATGCCCGCGCCGGTGCCGGGGGTGATGCCCGCGCCGGAGGTGATGCCCGAGCCCGTGCCGGGGGTGATGCCCGCGCCGGTGCCGGTGGGGATGCCGGTGCCGGTGGTGATGCCAAGGCCCGTGCCGGTGGGAGTGTGAGCGGCGGCGTCGGCACTGGTCGCGATGTTGCTGGTGCCGGTGGTGTCGCGGCTGGCGGCGATGCTGGTGTGGTGGGGGTGGGCGGCGTGCTGGCGGGCGAGGACGCCGGCGATCACGTCGTTGAGCTTGACCATGACGGCGACCGTGGCGGGGAGGACCAGGACGCCCCACCAGCTGACCAGCTCGGCCAGGGCGAGCAGGATGCCCAGGGCGACGGTGCCTTCGAGGAAGACGAAGCAGAGAAAGCCGTTCGGGGCGACGTGACGCAGTCCGAGCATCCTCGCGTAAAGCGGACGGTGCGGGGTTTCGTCGTGTGCCTCCTCCGCACGGGCCGCACCGCGGGACCGGAGGCGCTGCTCGGCGCGGGCTCTAGCGCGGGTGCGGGTCTGGTCGCTCTCGAGCGCCGCGGCCGCCAGGGCGCGAGGAGAGCCCGTGGCGGGAAGCTGGGCTGCGTCGAGGAGCGCAGCCGCGTTCGTCCTCGGGGTCGCGCCGTCGAGCGGGGTCGCGCCTGAGAACGGGGCAGCACCCGAGAGCGGAGCCGCGCCGGGAGTCGCTTGGGCCAGGAGGGGAGCCGCGCCGGGAGTCGCTCGCGATGGAGGTAGGGGCTGGGCGGTTGCGGGGGGAATGCCGGGGCGGCCGGCCCGGGCTTCGTCGCGGAGGCGGCCGAGGCGAGCTTCGAGCTGCTGCTGAGGCGGGAGATCGGGCGGTACCGCAAGTTCTTCGACCTCGACCATTACCGGTGCGTGATCCTCCGCCAGAACAGCGG
>CAKUMG010001067.1 GCA_934667465.1 uncultured Actinoplanes sp.
GGCGAGTTCCCCACCCGCGGCCGTCCCACCGGCGACGCCGGCAGCCCCACCACCCCGCCCGGCGGCCCGGCACCCCGGGGCCGGCAGGGCGAGCCGCTGCGCCCGGAGCCCCCGCGCATCAGCGCCCCGATCCCCCAGCCCGAACCCGCCCACAGCAACCCGCTCCCGCCCCAGGAACCGCGGCTCAGCAACCCGGTCCCGCCCCGCGAACCGCAGCTGAGCAGGCCGATCCCGCCCCGCGAACCGCAGCTGAGCAGGCCGGTCCCCGCCCCGCAGCCGACGATCAGCGCGCCCGCCCAGGAACCCCGGATCAGCGCGCCGATCCCCGACCCCGCCGCCCCCACGGACACGAGGCCCCAGGAGCCGGAGCCCGGCCGCGGCCGTTTCGGCCGGGGCCGCCGCAAGGACGAGGACTACGTCGACTGGGTCAGCGGCCTCGGCAACTAAGCCGTGCCCACGACCGGGAGGTAGACCTTGCCGCCCTCCCGGACGAACTCCTCGCTCTTGGCCTCCATCCCGCGCGCGGCATAGTCCTTCAGCTCCTGCGTGATCTTCATGGAGCAGAACTTGGGACCGCACATCGAGCAGAAGTGCGCCGTCTTCGCGGGCGCCGCGGGCAGCGTCGCGTCGTGGTAGGCGCGGGCCGTCTCGGGGTCGAGGGCCAGGTCGAACTGGTCCTCCCAGCGGAACTCGAAGCGCGCCTTGGAGAGCGCGTCGTCCCAGGCCTGCGCGCCGGGGTGCCCCTTGGCCAGGTCGGCGGCGTGCGCCGCGATCTTGTAGGCGATGACGCCCGCCTTGACGTCGTCGCGGTCCGGCAGCCCGAGGTGCTCCTTCGGGGTGACGTAGCAGAGCATCGCCGTGCCGAACATGCCGATCATCGCGGCGCCGATCGCCGACGTGATGTGGTCGTAGGCCGGGGCGATGTCGGTGGTGAGCGGTCCGAGCGTGTAGAACGGCGCGCCGTCGCAGAGCTCGCGCTGGAGGTCCACGTTCTCCTTGATCTTGTGCATCGGGACGTGGCCCGGCCCCTCGATCATGACCTGGACGCCGCGCTCGCGGGCGATGTGCGTGAGCTCGCCCAGCGTACGCAGCTCGGCGAACTGCGCCTCGTCGTTGGCGTCGGCGATGGAGCCCGGGCGCAGGCCGTCGCCCAGGGAGAACGTGACGTCGTAGCGCGCGAGGATGTCGCAGAGCTCGGCGAAGTTCTCGTAGAGGAAGTTCTCGCGGTGGTGGGCGAGGCACCAGGCCGCCATGATCGAGCCGCCGCGGGAGACGATGCCGGTGACCCGCTCGA
The DNA here is from genome assembly GCA_934667465.1 of uncultured Actinoplanes sp. GTDB lineage: Bacteria > Actinomycetota > Actinomycetes > Mycobacteriales > Micromonosporaceae > Actinoplanes. The sequence continues at coordinate 1,295 of CAKUMG010001067.1, forward strand.
CGGCCAGGGGCACATAGCTGAGCAGCACGCCGGCGTGCACGGTCATGTAGTCGACGCCCTGCTCGGCCTGCTCGATCACGGTTTCCCGGAAGACCTCCCAGCTCAGCTTGACCGGGTCGCCGTCGACCTTCTCGAGTGCCTGGTAGATCGGGACGGTGCCGATCGGGACTGCCGCGTTGCGCACGATCGCCTCGCGCGTCTCGTGGATGCGCTTGCCGGTGGAGAGGTCCATCACGGTGTCGGCGCCCCAGCGGGTGGCCCAGGTGAGCTTGTCCACCTCCTCGGCGACCGACGACGTCACGGCGGAGGTGCCGATGTTGGCGTTGATCTTCACCAGGAACCGCGCACCGATGATCATCGGCTCGCTCTCCGGGTGGTTGACGTTGGCCGGCAGCACGGCCCGGCCCGCGGCGATCTCCTCGCGCACCACCTGCGGGTCGACGCCCTCGCGGATCGCGACGAACTCCATCTCGTCGGTCACGATCCCGGCACGGGCATAGGCGAGCTGGGTGGGCCGTTCGCCCGCCAGCGGCGTGCCCGCGCCGGCGACCGGGGCCACGTCGCCGCGGGCCGCGATCCACGGGCCGCGCAACGGCGGCAGTCCCACCGCCGGGTCGCTGCCGGGCCCGGACGTGTCGTAGAGCCGGACCGGCGGGTTGTCCCCGGTCAGTTCGACCTCCGCGAACGGCACCCGCAGGTCCGGACGGGAGCCTTCGACGTACACCTTGCGCCTCATGAAATTCTCCTCAATCGGGATGAACCGGGCGCCGACAGGCCACAGTGGCCCATGGAACGGCCCGTGGGGGACCTAGAAGTGGTTGAGCGGACCCGGCCCGGAGCCGAGCTTCCAGTCGCGGCCGCCGGCGAGCGCCCGCGCGACGTAGTCCTTGGCGGCGCGCACGGCCACCGGCAGCTCGTCCCCGAGCGCCAGCCGCGCGGCGATCGCCGACGAGTACGTGCAGCCGGAGCCGTGGTTGTTGACGGTGGGCACCGGCTCCCCGACCAACTCCGACGTGCGCCCGTCGTGGTGCAGCAGATCCACTGCGGACTCGCTGCCGGTGACGACGACCGCCTCGGGCCCCCGCGCGGCCAGCTCCTCCGCCGCCTCGGCCATCTCCCGGGCCGTCTCGACCCGACGTCCGAGGAGGGCACCGGCCTCGTGCCGGTTCGGGGTCAACACCCGGGGGTACGGGATCAGGGGCGCAACCGCCGCCACCCGCGACAGCCGGCTCCCGCTGGTCGCCACGAGCACCGGATCGACGACGAGGTTGGGCAGCTCCCGGGCGCGGGCCGCGAGGACCTCCGCCACCTCGGGATCACCGATCATGCCGACCTTCACGGCGGCCACGTCGAAGTCCGTGAGCACCGCGTCGAGCTGCGCCGCCACGATCGCGGGCGGCACCGGATGCACCGCCGTGACCCCGAGCGTGTTCTGCGCCGTGATCGCGGTGACAACCGACACCCCGTACGTCCCCAGCGCCGCGAAG
>CAKUMG010001068.1 GCA_934667465.1 uncultured Actinoplanes sp.
GTCCGCCCCCGCTCACGGCGCTCCCCACCCGCCCGTGCCGGCCGAGGCGACCGGCGCGCCGAGCCCGTGGGCGGCCCCGCCCCCGGCAGCCCCGATGACACCCCCGGAAAGCCCACACACCGCTCCCGCGAACCCCGCATCCGGCCCCGCTCCGGAAAGCCCCGAGATCGACCGCCCGGCCCGGTCCGAACCCGCCCGGGAATCGGCGCCAATCGCCGCGGAAACAGCGCCCGCCGCACCGAAGTCCGAACCGGCACAAGCCCCCGGAATTGCGCCCGAGTCCGAGCCGGTCTCATCTCCGACAATCACTCCGGCGACCCCGATGGCTGCGGAGAGTGGCGAGAGGCCCCCGGCATCCGCCCCCGCCGCGGCCCCGGCCGACGAAGCCGAGCGTGCCGCCGGTGGCACTCGCGGTGAGTCTCCGGAGGGCGGCCCGGGAGCGCGTCAGTCCAGCTAACAGGGGACACGGCATCGATGGACATAGGTCACCCGAACGGGTGGCGTTGGTCACCGAGCGGCCCCCGCGTGCCGCTGACTGGACGATCTTTCTCAGTGGACGGACAAACGGGCCTTGGTGACATCGGTGTCACCCCGTGACCGTTCGATGACCGTCGTTCCCTGCCCCCGGTGGGACGGAACCGGCCAAACCTGCTTTGAGCTGCATCTATGTAGGTGGCCAAACACCCCGGCGCCGTGATTCTGTTAACACTCTTTCCGGTTACTCACGGGTTTAGTCGTGCGTCAATAGTTCCTTTCCGCCCCGGCAGGGCAGAACGTTCCAGTTTTTAAGCAGCAAGTACTCTCGATGTCATGGGAGCCCACCACGACCTGCGTAAATTCATCACTGAATTGTCCGTCGCGCAGCGTTGTGCCGTGCTTTCATCGGGTCGTGAAGCTGACTGTGGCGATGGTCGGCGCCGTGTGACGGTGCAGACCGGGATGGTTCCGGCGAGTGGGCGGTCGCCGGGCGGTCACCGCACTGATCGTGAAATCGAAATGTGGGGCGCCTCACTCCATGGGCGTGGATCGAGGAGCTCGACGGCGATGGACAGCGACCAGACGGCGGCTGAGGCGTTGCAGGAGGCAGAGACCGAGTTCGGTGTCGCGGGAATGGTCGATCGGGGTGCAGGCGCAGCCGTGCGGGGTGCCGGCGTGCGTTGCCGATCGACTGCTCGTGGGACCGGGTTCGGCCTTACGGCCTGAAAGTCAGCCGGTTCGTTCCTGCACGCATGCAGGAGAATCGATGCAGTTGGTGGAAGGATGGAGATCGTGGGAACTGCGTTGGCGGAAATGACAATGCCTCAGATCTCGCCGCTGGCCGGCGAGCCTATTGAACGTGCCGATGCCGAGCGTCTGGCCGGGGTGCTGAAGGCACTCGCGGACCCGGCTCGTCTTCGGTTGCTGAGCCTCATCCAGTCCGCAACGGACGGTGAGGCGTGTGTGTGCGACCTGACCGCGCCGCTCGGGCTGTCGCAGCCGACCGTGAGTCACCACCTGCGGATCCTGACCGAGGCGGGCCTGCTCGAGCGGGAGAAGCGGGGCGTGTGGGCGTACTACCGCCTGGTCCCGTCCGCGATCGCAACCATCGCGGATCTGTTGACCCCGCCGCGCAAGCGCGCCACGAAGAAGGCCCGCTGAGTTAGGCAAGGAGCCCGCTCACGACCCGGGCGGGCCCGGGCAGCACCCGTATGACGGATCGGGTGTCCGGGCCGTCCATGGGGCGGGCACGGAGCGGCTTCCCGCAAGACCTGCGTCAAGCAAGGCAAGGCAAGAAGGAGCCTGGCGTCACAAGTAGGGCAGGCGTGACGCCAGGCGTGTGTGAATGACGGTCAGGCCGAGTACCGCGGACCGCGCTGGTCGTCATCCGGCGGGTACTGGCCGGGCTGCTGCCCGTATCCCTGAACGCCGTGACCCGGCTGCTCGTATCCCCGGCCGCCGTATCCCGGCCGGCCGTAGGGCTGATCATCGTGACCCGGCTGAGCGGGCCGCCCGTAGGTGCCCGGCTGATGCGGCTGCTGGTGCTCCACGAAGTCCTCGGCGATCCCCGCGACCGTGGCCGCCGCGACGATGCCGATCGCGCCCGCCGGGGTGGGCTCGGCCGCGTCGGCGGTGCCCTCGGCGATGGCCCGCTTCTTGGCCTTCCGCTCGCGCAGCGCCTCGATGAGGATCGGCAGCACCGAGATCACCACGATGACGAAGACGACCGGCAGGATGTAGTGGTCGATCTGGTCGCCGATGGCGTCGTAGATCTGCTGCGCCAGCAGGTAGCCGATGAGCAGCACGCCGTCGCACCAGAGGATCGCGCCGACCACGTTCCACAGGAAGAACTGCTTCGCCGGCATGCCGAGCGTGCCGGCGACCGGGTTGAGGAACGTGCGCACGATCGGGATGAAGCGGGCCAGCACGACCGCCTTCGCGGGGCCGAACTTCTCGAAGTAGTACTCCGCCTTCTCGACGTACTCCTTCTTGAACAGCTTGGAGAAATACCACTTACTAAGGAAAACATGATCCGCAACCTCATCTAAGGTAACTTCTCTGTCACTATTTTCTTCCATGTACCGTTTGGCCTGCTCCATGATTTTTCCATTACGAGAAATCATATGACGTTTTACCTGCTCCTGCAAAAACTGACCGTTTTTCTCCAGAATCTCCCAGTAATCCCGTAGCGTATACGCGGTATATAAATCCTTCATAGCCTCAACAAAGCGTTCGTTGAGGCTGTTTTCATCGCCGTATTGGACGCTGTATGCCCGCACAGAGGAAATCAGCACTTCTGCAA
>CAKUMG010001069.1 GCA_934667465.1 uncultured Actinoplanes sp.
GCCCGGGCCGGGGTGGCCCGGGTTGCGGCGGCCCGGGCCGGGGCTGCCTTCTTGGTAGCGGCCATGCGGATGTTTCCTCCTTGCGAATGACTGCGGGCTCGTCTCCGCCTGGAGACTGCGAATCCGGCGTGGACACCGACGGTGGTTCAGGACTGCCGAGCCGCATGTCTACGGCTTGATCTGGTCCGTCCTGAACGGTCCTTGTCGGTGGTCGCACACCGGTCTAGCTGACCTCCCCGGTCCAGCGGGAGTCCTCGGCGTCCCACGCCTGGTTGCGCTTCTCGACGGTCTCGAGTGCCCGCGTGGCGTCATCGGCGGAGGCATACGGACCGAGCCTGTACTGGGCGGGACACACGTCGTCGCCGGACTCGACCCGCTTGTGGCGAAGGCACCAGAAGTAGCCGCCGCCGGGCCCACTGTCGTTCATGACATCACTGTGCACCTCAAACCGACCATGCGCTACCGATTCACGCAAAAAGCCCCAGTTTTCCATAGTGGATCGACAAAAAGACCCCCCGAAGGAACGACGGCGGTCATGACCCACCAACGCCCGCACCCCGCCCAGGTCACGTCCACCCCACGAAAGACGGACCACCCCGCCGTCCCCCGCACGACAAATCACCATGACGCAGACATGTAACGACAAACAAAGACCACCATCAACGGGTACGCCACACCCCGCGCCAGTGCCTGCGCAGCCACACCCCGCGGCGGCTCCACCCCTCAACACGAACCACCACCCTGCGACGGCTCCCACCCCCTGCAACCCGAACCACCACCCCGCAACGGGCCCGGCAATGCGACCGGCGGGCGATCCGTCGCGAGCACTGGCACAAGCCGCGGACACCCAGAACCACAACGACGCGCGCCACACACCCCGGATCACGCCAACCCCGCAACGACGCAGACCGCGCAACCACACAGGCCCCGCAACGACGCAGACCACGCGACCACGCAGACCCCGCAACGACGCAGACCGCGCAACCACGCAGACCCCGCAACGACGCAGACCACGCGACCACGCAGACCCCGCAACGACGCAGACCACGCGACCTCATCGGCCCCGCGAGACAGACCCGGCGGCGGTGGTCGCGGTGGTCAGGTCCGCCCGGAGAAGATGCGCGCCGGCCCCGCGACGCGAAGCGCCCCGCCCACCGGGACCGGTGGACGGGGCGCGCGCTGACGGAAGCCGTACGGGATGAGCAGTGACCTCAGCGCAGTCCGGCGGCGACCAGCTCGGCGACCTGCACCGCGTTGAGGGCCGCGCCCTTGCGGAGGTTGTCGTTGGACAGGAACAGCGCGATGCCGTTCTCCACCGTCTCGTCGGCGCGGATGCGGCCCACGAACGTCGGGTCGCGACCGGCGGCCTGCAACGGAGTCGGCACGTCGGACAGCTCGACCCCCGGGGCACCGGCGAGCAGCGCCGTCACGCGCTCGGGGCTGATCGGGCGCGCGAAGCGGGCGTTGACCTGGATCGAGTGGCCGGTGAAGACCGGGACGCGCACGCAGGTGCCGGAGACCTTGAGCTCCGGGATGCCCAGGATCTTGCGGCTCTCGTTGCGCAGCTTCTGCTCCTCGTCGGTCTCGCCGAGGCCGTCGTCGACGATCGAGCCGGCGAGCGGCAGGACGTTGAACGCGATCGGGGCGACGTACGAACGCGGCGCGGGGAACTCGAGGGCGCTGCCGTCGTGGGTGAGCTCGGTGGCCCGGTCGGCGACCTTCTTCACCTGCTCGTCGAGCTCGGCGACGCCGGCCAGGCCCGTGCCGGAGACGGCCTGGTAGGTGGTGGCGACCAGCGCGACCAGCCCGGCCTCGTCGTGCAGCGGGCGCAGCACGGGCATCGCGGCCATCGTCGTGCAGTTGGGGTTCGCAATGATGCCCCGGGGACGGTCGGCGGCGGCGCCGGGGTTGACCTCGGCGACGACGAGCGGGACGTCGGGGTCCATCCGCCAGGCCGACGAGTTGTCGATGACGACAGCGCCGGCCTCGGCGACCTTGGGGGCGAGCTCCTTGGAGCTGCCCTTGCCCGCGGAGAACAGGACGATGTCCAGTCCGCGGAAGTCCGCCGTGGCGGCGTCCTCGACGGTGACCTCACCCTCGCGCCACGGGATCGCGCGCCCCGCCGAACGGGCGGACGCGAAGAGCCGGAGCTGGTCAACGGGGAACTCGCGCTCGGCCAGGATGCGGCGCATGACGCCACCGACCTGTCCCGTCGCGCCGACGATGCCGATCCTCATGCGCACCAAAGTACGGCCCGACCACGCTCGACGGAAATTCTTTCGCCGGGCGTGTTTCAAATAGCGGGAACATTCTCCCGATATTCGAGACGCAGTTCTAGCGTCGGAGCATGGCTGCCGTCTACACCCATGGACATCACGAGTCGGTTCTGCGCTCCCACCGCTGGCGCACCGCAGAAAATTCGGCCGGACACCTCCTGCCCCACCTGACCTCCGGCGCGACCCTGCTGGACGTCGGCTGCGGGCCGGGCACGATCACGGCCGACCTGGCGACGCGGATCACACCCGGCCGGGCCACCGCCCTGGAGCACACCGCCGACGCGCTGGCCCTCGCCCGCGCCGAGATCGCGCGGCGCGGCCTGACGAACGTCGAGTTCGCGGTCGGCGACGTCCACGCGCTCGACTTCCCCGACGACACGTTTGACGTTACACACGCGCATCAGGTGCTCCAGCACGTCGCCGATCCGGTGCAGGCGCTGCGCGAGATGGCCCGCGTGACGAAACCCGGAGGACTGATCGCCGTACGGGACAGCGA
>CAKUMG010001070.1 GCA_934667465.1 uncultured Actinoplanes sp.
GTCTCCACGTCACGGACGTGACGAACGCGTCCCGTACCCTCCTGATGGATCTTCGCTCGCTCTCCTGGGACGACGAGCTGCTGGGCTTCTTCGGCATCCCGCGCCGCATGCTGCCGGAGATCCGGCCGTCCGTCGGCCTGCTCGGCACCGCCACCGAGGTGTTCGCCGGGGTGCCGATCGGTGCCGCGCTCGTCGTCGACGGGGAGGTGGTCGCCGTCGGGCACAACCGGCGGGTGCAGCTGAACAGCGCCATCCGGCACGGCGAGACCGACTGCCTGGAGAACGCCGGCCGGCTGCCCGCGTCGGTCTACGCCCGGGCCACGATGGTCACCACGCTGTCGCCGTGCGACATGTGCACCGGGGCGATCCTGCTGTACAAGATCCCGCGGGTGGTGATCGGGGAGAACCGCACCTTCCAGGCGTCGGAGGAGCTGCTGCGCTCGCACGGGGTGGAGCTCACCGTCCTCGACGACGCCGAGTGCGTCGAGCTGATGCGCCGCATGGTCTCCGAGCGCCCGGAGATCTGGAACGAGGACATCGGGGAGGAGGCGTGAGCAGCGCTCCGCGCACCGACGGGCGCGTGACCGGCGCCGACGAGGCCGGCGTCGTCGACCCCGACTACCCGGTCACCCCGGTCCCGGCGCACGCCCGCAAGTCGTTCTTCTCCGTCGCCGTCGTCCTGCTGGGGTTCACGGTCTTCACCCCGACGATGCTCGCCGGGGCGGCCCTGGGCCCGGCGTTCTCCTTCGGCGACCTGCTGCTCGTCATCGCCATCGGGTCGCTCGTGCTCGGGACCTACGTCGCGGTCATGGGCTGGATCGGCGCGCGCACCGGCCTGACCACCGTCGTCATGGCCCGGTACACGCTCGGCTCGCGCGGCGCGACCGGCTTCGTGCCGGACCCGCTCGGGGTGCGGCCCGTGCTGCCGCGGCTGACGCCCGCCGGGTGACCCGGCTGCTGCGGCGGCTGGCGGCGGTGCCGCTGGTGCTGCTGGCCGCCTCGGTGCCCGTGTTCGCGCTCCCGCGATTGACAGGCGCCGATACCGTACGCGCGGTTCTGCGCACCCGCGTCGCCTCCGAGACCCCGGACCCGGCGGTCCAGGCCCGGGTGGCCGCCGAGTTCGGGCTCGACGGGTCGGCGGTCGAGCAGTACTTCCGGTGGCTCGGCGCGCTGGTCCGCGGCGACCTGGGCCTGTCGTTCGTCACCCGCACCCCGGTCGCGGGCGCGGTCGGCGAGGCGCTGCTGGTCTCCGGGCTCCTCGCCGTGCTCGCGCTCGCCGTGGCCGCGGTCGCCGGGATCCCCGCCGGGGTGTACGCCGCCCGCCGCCCCGGCGGCCCCCTCGACCGGGTCCTGACCGGCGCCGGGATCGCGGGCGTGTCCGTGCCCGAGTTCGTGCTCGCCCCCGTGCTGGTGATGGTGTTCGCGGTCGGCGCGGGCGTGCTGCCGGCCGTGGGCTGGGGCACGCCGGCGCACCTGGTGCTGCCCGTGCTGACCCTGGCGGTCTATCCCACGGCGCTGGCCGCGCAGCTGGTGCGCGCCGAGACCGCCGGGGCGCTGGCCCTCCCCCACGTCCGCACGGCCCGGGCCAAGGGTCTCGGCGCGCACCGGGTGCTGTGGCGGCACGGCGCCCGGCTCGCGACGACCTCGGTGCTGTCGCTGTCGGGCATGTTCGTGGCCGGGCTGATCGGCGGGTCGGTCGTGGTCGAGGTGGTGTTCGGGATCCCCGGGCTGGGCCGGCTGCTGCACGACGCGGTGCTCGCCCAGGACCTGCCGGTGGTGCAGGCGGGCACGCTCACGGTCGTCGCGGTCGCGCTGGCCGCCGGGGTGCTCGCCGAGGCGGCGCAGATCGCCCTGGACCCGGCGCTGTGAAGAAATTCGTCGGATTCATCCTGCTGCTGTTAGGTGTCCTGCCGCTCTTCCTCCCCGACCCGGTGGCCGCCGACTTCGGCACGGTGCTGGCCGGGCCGTCGCTCGCCCACCCCCTCGGCACGGACCAGCTCGGCCGGGACGTCGCCGCACGCCTGCTGGTGGGCGCCCGGCTCACCCTCGGCCTCACCGCGGCGACACTGCTGATCACCGCGGTCACCGGCACGGTGCTGGGCCTGCTCGCGGGCTATCAGGGCGGGCCGCTCGGCCGCGTCGTGCCCCGGGTCGCCGACGTGCTCGCCGCGCTCCCGATGATCCTGCTCGGCCTGCTCGCCGCCGCCGTCCTGGGCCCGGGCCTGCCGTCGGTGGTGGCCGCGGTGTGCCTGGTGGGCTGGACACCGTTCGCCCGTCAGGCCTACCACCTGACCGTACGGGAGGCGGCGCGCGACTACGTGACGGCGGCGCGCGCGCTCGGGGCGGGGCCGGTCCGGGTGCTGGCCCGGCACGTCGCGCCCAACGTCGCGGCCCCGCTGATCGCCCACCTGTGCACCCGGTTCGCCGGGACGCTGCTGACCGTGTCGGGGCTGTCGTTCCTCGGCCTCGGGGTGCAGCCGCCCGCGCCGGAGTGGGGTGCCATGGTCGCGGACGGGCGTGCGTACCTCTTCGGCGCGCCGCACCTGGTGCTCGCCCCGGCCCTCGCGGTCGTCGCCACCGCGACCCTGGCCACCGTGCTGGGCCGCCGCCTCGGCCGGCAGGTGGCTTGACGGCCGGACGCGGTCGGCGGTGAGTTCCCTGGGTCCACTGTCACAGACCGCACAGGGAGACGACCGTGTCGGCGCAGCCCCAGGAGAGGGTCATGCCGGCGCCGCCGTGGCCGTAGGCGTGGACGATTGTGCCGGCGTCAC
>CAKUMG010001071.1 GCA_934667465.1 uncultured Actinoplanes sp.
AGCGCCCGTAGCTCAATGGATAGAGCATCTGACTACGGATCAGAAGGTTAGGGGTTCGAGTCCCTTCGGGCGCACCGCAACAAAAGGCCGTGACCTGCGGAAACAAGGGTTGCGGCCTTTTTGCTTTCCAAATACTGCGCAGAAAATCCCACTTCTTAGGACGTGGTGATCCGTGGGTGATCGCGCGTCGGCGGCCCGTCTTTTTCGCCCGGAAACAGGCTGTGTCGGCGCGGGTTCCTGGCGCCTCGGCCGGGCTGCCAGGGGGCGCCAGCGGGTGACGGCGTGCACCGGGTCGACCCGTGCAGGCCTGCGATACCTGCGGTCAGTGCGGCACCGGAGAGGGCGCTGACTGCTTCCGACATGATCTTGGTTCGGTGCTGCTCTGCCCGGCTTCCCCTCATGCCGGGCACGGCAGCGGATGCGGCATGATGCGCGGGATGATCATCGATGCCGTTCGGCTTGCGTCGTTCCGGCTCCCTGTCAGCTACGTCAGTGCCCTGGAGCCTCGTGTACCCGGACGGCGGTTGATAGAGGCCCGCGCAGGAGCTGCAGTTGCGGTCTTCGATGTGGACCGGGTTGCCGGCGGCGCCGCGGAGCCGCTGGCCGCGTTCCCCGGGCCGGGCGAGCCCACCGGCAACCCGGCAGTGGCTCCCGATCTGTCCCTGGCCGTGTGGCCGGGTATGACGGCGGTGCACGCGATCGCGGCGAACGGCACGACGGTGTGGACAGCGCGCCACCCCTGCCGGGTCTGCGGGGAGGTCCACAATTCCGCGGACGAGTACGCCGACGACATGGACCACCGCAGCCCGGAGGACAGCGGTTCGGCGGCTTTCGCGGCCGACGGGCGCACGGTGTGGGTGCACGTGCGCGGTGACCTGCTGGACACCCCGTCGCTTCCGCTCGCCCCGCCCGGCCCGTCTCCGGCGGACGACGACAGCATCGAGCAGTGGGTGATCGTCGCCGCGGCCGACGGCTCGGTGCTGGCGCGGACCGGCACGGACTCGTGGGGCGTTGGCTCGCAGCAGCTGCCCTACCCTGATCCCGCCGTGATGGGCTTGGGTATCGGGGAGGGCCAAGACGGCTCGGCGGTGCTGATCGGCCGGCTGCTGGAGGACGGGCTGGAGACGACCAGGCTCGAGGGCGACGATCGAGTGCTGATCGCTCTCGGTCCGGACCATTTCCTGACTGTGCGCCACGGAGGCACGACGGACCTACGGGTGCACCGGCTGGCCGACCTGGGTGTCACCTCCGAGCTAGTGTCCGCGGATCTGGCCGAGGCCAGCCCGGAAAGCGACTGGGACTACTACGTCGCGCCACTCGATAACCGGACCTACGTAGCAAGCACCTCCCACCACGGGCATGCCGAGGACGACATCCAGCACTGGCTGATCGACGTGGTCGACGGGGTCGTGCGGGGGCAAGTGCGCTACCCCGTCGCTGTGGGCTCGCAGCTCACCGGCTTCGGCGACGGGACCTGGCTCACCGCCGGGTCAGAAGCCGATTTCGCCCTATGGTGCCTGCCCTGACGAGCACCTGCTTCAGCGACGGCAGGAACACCGGCCCCGCCGCACCATCACCGGCCCGGTCGCATACATCCACGCCTCGCCAGCCGCTGGCACCTAAGCATCCGGGCCTCGGTGGCAGAGCGCCAGTGCTCGGGGTCGCGGTAGTTCATCTGGTCGTCAGGGCCGGGCTAGGCGGCGAGGCTCTGCCATCAGGCTGTGATCGTCACGCATGGCGGAGGCTGTCGTCGATGTCACGGCCATCCGCGACGCTGGCTACGCTGTCGGCCGCCCGCGGTGCTGAGGACTGCCCGCGGCGCCTGTTTGCACAATGATGGCGTCTACTGGCAGGCTCCCGCATCAATCCGCAACCGGATCAGCCAGATGTCGGCCCGGTCGCTGCCGCTGACCCCGCTGACGAAGGTCTGAACAGTTCGATCGCGGCAAGACTTGAACGCCAGTCGGCCGCTACTTTCTCCCCGTTGGCTATTTCCGGAACTTGAAGTACTGCCAGGACCCGTAGGTGGCCAGGTTCGAGCCATTGCCGCCGAAGCGCGCCAGCACCCGGTAGGAGACTCCGACGGTGCGCGCCCCGGCGTACTGGTAGCTCACCTTCCCGGCGGCGCTCAGCTTCCGGCAGCCGGTGACCGTCTCCTTGCGCCAGGTCTTGCCGACCTTCTTCTGTACGGTCAGGTAGACGCAGGAGCCCGCGTTCGTCGGGGCCACCGTCGTGGTCAGCACCGGCTTGGTGGCCTTCCGATACACCTTGTACGCCCCGGAGGTGGAGTGTCCCTTGCTCAGCGCACTGGTGACCTTGGCGTAGGCGGCGGCCGTCCGGGAGGCGGTGGCCGGGGCGTATCGGTGGTCGCCGGTGAACGTGGCGGTGAAGACGGTGCGGCGCTGCATCGGGTAGGCCACGGTCAGCTTCCCGGCCGCGTCCGCCGCCCCGCACTTCAGCGTGACCTTCGCGGCGCCCTGGCGCTGGGCCTGGATGCAGATGGTGCGGCTGTTGTAGGTGGCGCCCAGCTTCGCGGTCACGGTGGCGCTCTTGCCGTACGCGTATGGGCCGCCGTTGGTCGTGACGGTGAGTGCCGTGGCCGTACGGGACACGCCCACGGTGACCATCCGGGAGGCGGCCTGCTGGTTCTGCCCCTGCGGGAGCGTGACCGTCCAGGTGACCGGCCCGCCCACGATCGGCGTGTCGGTGATCGTGAAGGCGCCGGTGGCCGAGGTGGTAACTGGCGGCAGAGGGTGCGTGCCGGCCAGGTC
>CAKUMG010001072.1 GCA_934667465.1 uncultured Actinoplanes sp.
GCACACCCGCCCGAGGCGAGCGCCCGCCCGCGGCGCAGACCCGTCCGCGGCGAGCACCCGCCCGAGAGGGTGAAAGCACGCGCGGCCCGCCTCATGGGGAGGCGGGCCGCGCGTCGGTCGTCAGGGCCGGGTGTCGGGACCGGTGACGGGGTCGACCGTGGGACCGGCAACGGGCCGGGTGTCGCCCTGCCCGGTGCGGCGTTGCGCCTCGTCGACCGCCCGGTCGATGTGCTTCGAGTGCTTGTGCCCGGTGCGCTTGTCGACCTCGTCGCCGACCTTCTCGAGCAACTGGTCGACCTGCTTGTCGTGCTTGGCGGCGAAGTCTTTCGCCTTGTCCAGGAAGCTCATCGGGTCTCGCCCTTCCGTGTGCCGAGCACCTCGGCGACCCGCGTGACGCGCGGGTCGGCCGCGATCTCCTCCAGGCTAGCCTTCAGCGGCATCCGCCAGTTGGGGTACTGATCGGTCGTGCCCGGAAGGTTCGGCTGGTCGAGCTCGCCGAGCACGTCGTAGAGCGACGCGGTGATCAGCCGGGAGGGGGTGCGCGCCAGGAAGGCGTGCATCGCCAGGACGATCTCCTCCGTGCTGCTCCCCGGGGTGATCAGGCCCTCCTCGGTGAGGCGGGCCAGCAGCTTCGCGCGGTCCTTGTCGGCGTAGGCCTGCTCGTCCTCGACCGGCCCCGCCAGCTGGCCCAGCTCGGCCCGGACCCGCACCTGCTCGCCCGCGAGGAAGCCCGCCGCGGTCGGCAGGTCGTGCGTGGAGATCGTCGCGAGCGCGTTGCGGGGGTATTCCGCGGCCGGCAGGTAGCCCTCGTCGGGGTCGTCCTCGTAGTCGCGGGTGAACCAGAGCACGGCCGAGCCGAGCATGTTCATCCGCTCCAGCGTCTCGGTCACCACCGGCTGCACGGTGCCGAGGTCCTCGCCGACGACGACCGCGCCCGCCCGGTGCGCCTCGAGCGCCAGGATGCCCAGCATCGCCTCCGGGTCGTAGTGCACGTAGGTGCCCTCGGCGGGGCCCATGCCCGGCGGCACCCACCAGAGCCGCCAGAGCCCGGCGACGTGGTCGACCCGCAGGCCGCCCGCGTGCCGGAAGATGCGGCGCAGCATGTCGCGGTAGGCGGCGTAGCCGGTCTCGATGAGCTGGTCGGGGCGCCAGGCGGCGAGCCCCCAGTCCTGCCCGAGCTGGTTGAACGCGTCCGGCGGCGCGCCGGTGTGCACGCCGGCGGCGAGGACGTCCTGCAGCAGCCAGCCGTCGGCGCCGCTCGGGTCGATGCCGACCGCCAGGTCGTGCACCACGCCGACGGGCATCCCGCGCTCGCGGGCGGCCTCGTTGGCGGCGTCGAGCTGGTGCTCGAGCAGGCTCTGCAGCCACACGTGGAACGACACCCGGTCGCCTTCGCGCGCCTCGGCGACCTCGGGGGTGTCGGGGCGGCGGAACTCGGCGGGCCACTCCTGCCAGTTGGCGCCGAAGCGCTCGGCCAGCGCGCAGAACGTCGCGAAGTCGGTGAGCCCCGGGTCGGCGGTCAGGTCGACGTCGCCGGCCAGCGGCCAGAGCAGCTCGAGGGCGGCGAGCTTGGCCCGCCACACCGCGCTGTAGTCGATCAGCCCGTCGGCGGTGGGCCCGGGCTTGAGCGCGTCGACCCGCTCGCGCAGCGCCGGATCGGCCCGCCGGTAGGCGTCGGTGTCGGCGACCCGCAGGTAGAGCGGGTTGGCGAAGCGCCGGCTCGACGGCGAGTACGGCGAGGCGGGCACCGGCAGCGTCGGCGTGACCGCGTGCAGCGGGTTGAGCAGGACGAGCCCGGCACCCCGGCTGTGCTCCACGAAGGTGCGCAGGTCGCCGAGGTCACCCATGCCCCACGACGCGGCCGAGTGCAGGCTGTAGAGCTGGAGCATCCAGCCCCAGGACTCGGGCGGCTCGGGCAGCTCGGCAGGGACCACGACGAGCGTGACCTCCTGCTCGCCGGTGCGCAGCTTGTGCCAGCCCAGCGGCAGGCCGGCCGGGACCTCGCCCGCGGCGGCGCGGGTGGAGCCGTCCTCGAGCAGCACCTCGCCGGGCGCGGCGAGCGGGTGGGAGGCGCCCTCGCGCAGCACCACCGTGCCGGGCAGCAGCTTGCGCTCGCGGGCGGTGCGGATCGTGGCCAGCTCGCGGGTGATCGAGTCCGGGCTGCTCGCGTCGACCCCGAGCAGGGCAAGCACGCCGATCACCGACTCGTCGGAGACGTCACGGCGCTCGCGATGCCAGTCCTCGTACCACGTCGCCACCCCGTGCGCCTCGGCCAGCGCCGTCAGCTCAGCGTCCACTGCGCTCCTTACCTCGTGATGAGTCCGTCTGCCAGGAGTGTGCACCCTGACCCTGGGACGAGTGCAGGCATACCCGTACGAGAACCGCATGAACCTGCCCCTCCGGATGCCCCGTTTGCGGGTGTCGGCCAGACTGGACGGCATGTCGAACGCAGTGAAGTGGTGGACCCGGCTGTCCGCGGCCGTGACCGGGGCGGTCCTCGCGCTCGTGATCCCCGTGCACGCGTGGGCGGCGAGCACCGGCATGGACACGGTCATGATCGAGGCGGCCAAGTCCCGTCGCCGGCGTGGCGGGTTCGGGTTCCTCCCGATCTTCGGCGGCCTCTGCTGCCTGCTGGTCGTCGGCGGCCTGATCCTCGCCTTCGTGCTGGTCTCCCGGAACCGCAAACGCCGCTGAGTCGCGGCGCGTGCGGGTCTCGCGGAACTGCAGACGCCGCTGAGTGCCGGCGCGTGCGGGTCTCGCG
>CAKUMG010001073.1 GCA_934667465.1 uncultured Actinoplanes sp.
CCCCAGAGTGGGCGCCCGGCCGGCGAACCGCACGGCCAGCCCGATCAGCACCGGGTTGGCGCCGAGCCCGAAGAAGCCCAGCAGGGTGACCAGCGCGATGGTCAGCACGGCGGCGTCGGCCAGCAGGCAGAGCGCGAGCAGCAGCCCCGCCGTGACCGCCGCCGCCGTGATCGTGGTCCGGTGCGGGCGGGGGTCGCCCAGCCGCCCGCCGACGATCGAGCCCATCAGCGCGCCGACGCCGAACCCGGCGAGGACGAGCGGGACCAGGCCGGCGGCGCTGCCGACCGTGATCTCCGTCAGGCCCTGGTACTCCGACACGGCGCCGGTCACCTGGACGTGGTCGCCGATCGCGACCGAGCCCGCCGTGGCGCCCGAGAACACGAAGACGGCGTCCGAGGCGGTGCGGGCCGAGACGTCGGCGTCCCCGCCCGTGCCCGGCGTCTGGATGACGTAGCCGCGGTAGCCGCCGGTCGCGTAGACCGCGGTGACGACGCCGGACGTCGTGACCGTCTGGCCCGCGAGCGGCGACGCGTCGCCCGGCCCCTGGACCTCCGCGATGGTGTGGGTGTCCTCCGCCGCAGCCGCGGGGACCGCGGTCAGGGGTACCCCGACCATCGCCCCCACGGCGGCGAGGCCCCGGCGGGCCAGCTCCACCTCGGCCGGCGAGTAGACGGCGCCGGGGGTGGAGCGGGTCAGGATCAGATAACCCGCGTACGTGTTGTCGACGATCACCGGGCACAGCACCGCGGCGTGCACCGGGGGCAGATGCTTCGGATCCAGGTACGCCGTGTGGCGCGGCCGGGGCAGCTCGGTGACCGGCTCCTCCCCCTCACCGGCGAGCACCACCGGGCGCCGGCTCGCGGCCAGGCTGGTGGAGAAGTCGTCGTCGGGGAGCGACCCGCCCCGGTCGAGCAGGCGCGAGTACTGCAGCGCGAGCTCGTCGTCCGAGTGCAGGTACGTGATCTCCTCGTAGTGACCGTCGTCGCCGAGCAGCTGCACGCCGGCACCGTCGCCCAGCATGTCGGCGGCGGCCCGGGCGGCGGTCGCGCGGACCTGTGCCGCGTCCTCGGCGGCGCGGCTGAGCGCCAGCGCCAGGTCAGCGAGCGCGTAGCGGAGGGGATAAGCCATGACACCCATGGGGCAATACTCGGCTGAACTGCCGCGCGGTGCGGGCGGTTCGCGATGTTTGCAACCGTACGGACGAGGTCTGTCCCAGCCGTCACATCCGTGGGCGGCAACGACCCGCCGGGATCCGGGTGACGGGCGAGGCCCGTGGTGCGCGTCTGCTGCCAACTCGGACGTTCCGAGTTGCCTATTGATCCGGACAATCAGCATCATTCCGGCTCGGCCGACTCGGAGGCCGCGGTGCTCGCCGCGGCGGACGGAAGGACACGACCACAGGTGGACCAGCACGGCAGCGAGTCACCGGCGGACAGCGGCGAGGAAGCGGCGACACTCGATCTCAGCGGGCGGTGCGTCGGCACCTCCTACCTGCTGGTCAGGCCGATAGGGCAGGGCGCCACCGGCACGGTGTGGCGCGGCGTGGACCGCTCGTCGGGGGAGCCCGTCGCGGTCAAGCTGCTGCACGAGAGCATCCTCCGCCAGCCCAAGCTGGTCACCCGCTTCGTGCAGGAGCGCACGATCCTGCTCATGCTGCGCCACCGGAACGTGGTCCGGGTGCGCGACCTGTTCAGCGCGGGCGAGTCGCTGGGCCTGGTGATGGACCTGGTGCCCGGCGGCAGCCTGCGCGACCGGCTGCGCGAGCGCCGGACCCTGGCACCGGGCGGGGCCGCCCGGGTCGGCGCGCAGGTGGCGTCGGCGCTGACCGAGGCGCACGGGCTCGGCATCGTGCACCGCGACCTCAAGCCCGACAACGTGCTGCTCGCGTCGGAGCTCGACGTCCGGCTCACCGACTTCGGCATCGCGCGCCTGCTGCACGCCCCGGGCCTCACGAGCACGGGCGCGGTGGTCGGCACGCCGCACTACATGGCGCCCGAGTCGTTCTCCGGCGCGCCCGCCGACCCGGCCGCCGACGTGTACGCGCTCGGCGTGCTGCTCTACGAGCTCGTGTCGGGCCGCCCGCCGTACGACGACGGTACGGTCGCCGGTCTGATGCAGCTGCACCTGCGGGGCGAGCCGGAGCGCCGGGCGGGCGTCCCGGACGCGCTGTGGGACGTGATCCGCTCGTGCCTGGAGCAGAAGCCGCGGCTGCGCCCGCCCGCCGGGGAGCTGGCCGCGGAGCTGAGCGACGTCGCGCGCGCCACGGAGGGCGTACCGGCGCTGCCCTTCACCCCACCGGCCGCCCTGCCCGCGCCCTTTCCGAACGCCGTTTCCCAGGCCGGCCCGCACGCGACCCCCGCACCGTACGCGGACCCCGCGGCCCAGGGGAATCCCGCAGCGCACCGCGATCCCGCAGCCCACCACGATCCCGCAGCCCACCGCGACCCCGCAGCCCACCGCGACCCCGCAGCCCACCGCGATCCCGCAGCGCAGGCGGGACCCGGGGCGCTGCCGAGGCCGGACCCCGGGAACGACGAGCCGCACCCGTCGCTGGAGGGCATGCGGCGCGTGCCCGCTCCCCGGCGCCGCAACCAGCCCGCGAACTGGCGCTGGGCCCGCCCGTGGGGCCTCGTCGCCCTGGTCAGCGGCGCCATGCTGGCCTCCGGCGTCGCCACCACCGCGTGGCACCTCGGCCGCGCACAGGGCGTCGGCACTCCGGCCGCCGCACCGCCCGCCGCCGGCGCGCCCGCCTCCGGGA
>CAKUMG010001074.1 GCA_934667465.1 uncultured Actinoplanes sp.
GAATACGACGGCCCGCCCCGCGGTGAGGCGTTCGAGGGTTTCGACCCCGGCGACGAGCCCCTCGACGACGTCATCGACGAGAAGACCGCGCGCCGCAGCAGCGAGCAGCAGGCCGTGCAGTTACTCCGAGAGGCGTTCGGGGCAGAGATGATCAGCGAGTCCTGACCCGGCTCCGCGCGTCCGCGCCCGCGCGCGGGACAATGGAGCCGACCATCCCCCTTATCGAGGAGTGACGCGATGCGCCCCGGTGGACAGCCGAACATGCAGCAGATCATGAAGCAGGCGCAGAAGATGCAGGCGCAGGTCGCCCAGGCGCAGGCCGAGCTGGCCGAGGCCGAGCTCACCGGCACCGCCGGCGGCGGGCTGGTGTCGGTCGTGGTGACCGGGCTGGGCGAGTTCAAGTCCGTGAAGATCGACCCCAAGGCCGTGGACGCCGACGACGTGGAGACGCTGGAGGACCTGGTGCTCGCCGCCATCCACAACGCGGCCGAGGCGCAGCGGGAGCTGACCGAGCAGAAGATGGGCCCGGCGACCGGCGGTCTCGGCGGCCTCTCCCTGCCGGGGTTCTGAGCCCGTGTACGAGGGTGCCATCCAGGACCTGATCGACGAGCTGGGGCGGCTGCCGGGCGTGGGCCCGAAGAGCGCCCAGCGGATCGCCTTCCACGTCCTCTCCGCGGACCCGGCCGACGTCAACCGGCTGGCGACGAGCCTGCGCAAGGTGAAGGAGCTGGTCCGCTTCTGCACGACCTGCTTCAACGTGGCTGAGTCGGACCAGTGCCGGGTCTGCCGGGACACCCGCCGCACCAACGAGGTGCTGTGCGTGGTCGAGGAGCCCAAGGACATCGTCGCGATCGAGCGCACCGGCGAGTTCCGCGGGCGCTATCACGTTCTGGGTGGCGCCATCAATCCGCTGGAGGGCATCGGCCCGGACAACCTGCGGATCCGGGAGTTGCTCTTCCGGCTCGGGACGGGCGAGGTGAAGGAGCTGATCCTCGCCACCGATCCGAACACGGAGGGTGAAGCGACAGCGACCTATCTTGCCCTCATGGTCAAGCCGATGGGCATCAACGTGACCCGGTTGGCGAGTGGACTGCCGGTCGGAGGCGACTTGGAATACGCCGACGAGATCACTTTGGGCCGCGCTTTCGAAGGCCGCCGGGCGATCTAGCCTCAAGATCAAAGGCGGAAGGCCCAAATTCTTGCCGTTTGTTACGGCTGGGCTACCGTCCGATGAAGAATTTCGCCACCGCTCCCCGAGGTCACGTTGTCGTCACGGAGCGGCGTGAACTTGGTTACGAGCGGTTTGGCCTCTTGACCCCCGCCCAGAATTACGTGAGCGTTCCTCTGACACGCAAGCGGCCGACCGCTTTGCGGGTCGCTCGCGCCGCCTCCGGTGTCACCC
This sequence comes from uncultured Actinoplanes sp., assembly GCA_934667465.1. GTDB lineage: Bacteria > Actinomycetota > Actinomycetes > Mycobacteriales > Micromonosporaceae > Actinoplanes. The sequence continues at coordinate 1,403 of CAKUMG010001074.1, forward strand.
ACACCGGTTCCGGCCGCGACAGTCCACGTACGCGACAACCGATCGGTTGCCCGCGCTGCGGGGCCGGTCCGAAAAAGCGGAGTCAGAGGCCGCTGCTCGGTGAGGCGCTGCGCCGCGGTCGCCGGGGAGAGGACCTGGCGCTCAATGGTCGTTGGACCAGGCACAGCGGTTCCTGACCAGGTTCCGGTGGCACCGGAACCCGCCACGGGCAATGCTGCCGGCAAGAAGATCGAGGGTCGTTCGCTCGGACGGATCGCCTGGAACCGGCTCAAGCGCGACAAGGTCGCCATGGGCGGCGGGTTCGTCATCGTCTTCCTGATCCTGGTGGCCCTCTTCGCGCCGCTGATCGTGAAGTGGCTGGGCCACCCGCCGAACGAGTTCCACCAGGACCTGATCGACGTCAACACGCTGGCGCCGATGGGCGGCACCGGGATCAGCGCGGACCACCTCTTCGGGGTGGAGCCGCAGAACGGCCGCGACATCTTCAGCCGGGTCGTCTACGGCGCGCGGATCTCGCTGCTGATCGCGTTCCTGTCCACGCTGCTGTCGGTGGTCATCGGCGCGACGCTGGGCGTGGTGGCCGGCTTCTTCGGCGGCTGGGTGGACACGCTGATCAGCCGGGCGATGGACGTCTTCCTCGCGTTCCCGCTGCTGGTCTTCTCGATCGCGCTGGTCGGCGTGGTGCCGGACACCGCGTTCGGGTTGTCCGGCGACGCGCTGCGGATCGCTCTGCTGATCTTCATCATCGGGTTCTTCAGCTGGCCGTACATCGGCCGCATCGTGCGGGGCCAGACGCTGTCGCTGCGCGAGCGCGAGTTCGTGGACGCGGCCCGCAGCCTCGGTGCGCGCGGCCCGTACATCATCTTCAAAGAGCTGCTGCCGAACCTGATCGCGCCGATCCTGATCTACGCGACCCTGCTCATCCCCACGAACATCCTGTTCGAGGCGGCGCTCTCCTTCCTGGGCGTCGGCGTCCGTCCGCCGACGGCCAGCTGGGGCGGCATGCTCTCGGACGCCTCCCGCTTCTACACGCTGTGGCACTTCATGTTCTTCCCGGGCATGGCCATCTTCATCACCGTGCTCGCGTTCAACCTGTTCGGCGACGGTCTGCGTGATGCGCTCGACCCGAAGAGCAAGCGCTGAGATGCGACGGATGACTTTCATTCCAGCCAGGCGGTCCCTTACCGGACCGGTCCACCAGGGAGGTTGTTAGAAGTGTTTGGCAAGAAGAGGGTGCTGGTGGCCAGTACGGCCGTCCTGGCACTCGGACTCACCGCCGCCTGTGGCGGCAACAGTGGGAACTCCAATAGCAACGGCGCGGCCAAGGGCGAGTTCAACGTCGCCCTGACCAAGGT
>CAKUMG010001075.1 GCA_934667465.1 uncultured Actinoplanes sp.
GCTCAGCCCTTGGTGGCGCCCGCGGACAGGCCGCCGATGATGCTGCGCTGGAAGATCAGGAAGACGACGATCATCGGGAGGCTGGCGATGGCGAGCCCGGCCATGAACTCGGTCGGCGGCACCTGGCTCGTGCTGGCCAGCCGGCTGAGCGCCACGCTGATCGTCTGCGACTCCGGGTCCGGCAGCACCAGCAGCGGCCAGAGGAAGTCCTTCCACAGCGCCACGATGATGAAGATCGACACGACGCCGAGCACCGGCCGGGACAGCGGCAGCACGACCGACCACAGCTGCCGCAGCCGGCCCGCGCCGTCGAGCGCCGCCGCGTCCATCAGGTCGTCGGGGATCTGGTCGAAGAAGCGCTTGAGCACGTAGACGTTGAACGCGTTCGCGGCCGCCGGGAGCCACAGCGCCCACGGGGTGTTGAGCAGGTTCACGTGGATCAGCGGCACGTCCACGACCGCGAGGTAGGCGGGCACGAGCAGCGCGGTCGCCGGCAGCATCAGGCTGGCGAGCATGCCGCCGAGGATGATGCGCCCGAAGATCGGCTTGAGCTTGCTGAGCGCGTACGCGACCCCGACGTCCACGACCAGGCACAGCAGCCAGCCGCCGACCGCGTAGAACGCCGTGTTGCCGAGGTACCGGGCGATGCGCATGTTCGTCCACGCGGTCGCGTAGGTCTCCGGGTGGAACGACTCCGGGATCAACGTCGGCGGGCTCGCGGCGAACTCGGCGGGGCTCTTCAGCGCGCCGGTCACCATCCAGTAGAGCGGGAACAGGAAGACCAGCGTGAACACGGCCAGGGTCAGCCCCAGCACCGCGAAGTAGAGCCGGCGATGCCGCCGGAGATCGACTGCGGAGACGAGGGTACGGGTGGCAGTCCCGCCCCCGCTCGCCCGGCGCTTCCCGCGCACCGGCGCGGGCGTGGTCCCGGCGGCGGGCAGCCGCGGGGGTGCGGTCAGCGTCATCGTCAGCTCCCCTGATCGGCGCCGCGGGTCAGGCGCAGGTAGAGCGCCGAGAACGCGCCCAGCACCACGAAGAGCAGCACGCTCATCGCCGCGGCCAGCCCGAAGTCGTTGTTGACGGTTAAGGCGTAGCGATACACAAGCACCAGCACGGTGATCGTGTCCGGATTGGACGTGCCGGTCAGCGCGTACGGCTCGATGAACACCTGCATGGTCGCGATGATCTGCAGGAGCAGCAGGACCAGCATGATGAACCGCAGCTGCGGCAGCGTCACGTGGCGCAGCCGCTGCCAGACCGACGCGCCGTCGAGCTCCGCGGCCTCGTAGAGCTCGCCGGGGATGCTCTGCAGCGCGGCCAGGTACATCAGCGTCGCGCCGCCCAGGTTGGCCCAGGTGGAGACGAGCACCAGCGAGATCATCGCCGTGGCCGACGACTGGGTCCACTGCGACTCGGGCAGCCCGACGCTGCGCAGCGCGGCGTTGAAGAGCCCGTTGCCCGGGTCGTAGAAGTAGCGCCACAGCAGCACCGACACGATCGGCGGCAGCATCACGGGCAGATAGACGAGCACCCGGAAGTAGCCGTTGAAGTGCCGGAACTCGTTGAGCAGCACGGCGAGCAGCAGCGGCAGCAGGAAGCCCAGGACCAGCGCGAGCCCGGTGAAGACGAGGGTGTTCTTCCACGCCGTCCAGAACAGCGGGTCGTCGAACAGGGTCCGGTAGTTCTCCAGGCCCACCCAGTACGGCGGCACCACGAAGTTGTCCTGCTGGAAGCTGAGGATCACGCCCTTGACGAGCGGGTACCACGAGAACAGCGCGAAGCAGAGGAGGCCCGCGGCCAGGAACGCGTACGCGAGGAGGTTGTCCTGAATCTTCCGGCGGAGGCGGCCCGCGCGCGGCTCGCGCGCGCGGACCATCGGGGCCGTGCTGGTCACTTCACGCCGGCCAGAATCTGGTTGGCCTGCGCCTCCGCATCGGCGAGCAGCTGGTCGACGTTCGCGTTGCGGTCGGTGAGGACCTTCTGCATCGCCACGTCCAGGGCGGCGTAGATCTGCTGCGCGTTCGGCGGCTCGAGCTTGACCGGGATGCTGCCCAGCGACGCGGTGAACGGGGCGTAGTTGGCCTGGGGGACGTTCGCGTACTTCTTGTCGGCCGCGGCCTGGGTCTCGGCGGCGGCACCGGTGAAGATGGCCGGCTCGGGCAGGCCCACGGGCTGGTCGGTCTCGCTCGACCACTTGTTCTCGGCCTCGTACCGCTCGGCCGAGGTGAACCAGAACGTCAGCCAGGTCAGGCCGGCCCGGATCTTCTCGGGGCTCAGCCCGGCCTTGAACATGTAGCCTTCGCCGCCGCCCAGCGTGCCCTTGCCGTCCGGGATCGGGCCGAGGCCGTACGTCTCGTACTTGCCCTTGTACTGGTTGACGATCGTCGGGATGTTGTCGGCGGTCGCGAGGTACATGCCGAGCTTGCCCGAGCCCATCTGCTGCAGCAGGTCGGCCCACTCGAGCAGCTGCTTCTGGCCCATGCTGTCGTCGGTCCAGCGCATGTCCTTGAGCTGCTGCAGCACCTGCCGGCCCTGCGGCGAGTTGAAGGCGGCCTTCCACGTGCCGCCCTCGTTGACGGCCACCTCGCCGCCGAGCGAGTAGATCTCGGTGGTGAAGTGCCAGCCGCCGGTGTTGTTCTTGCTGTAGTCGCCGTAGCCGACAGTGCCGTCGCCGAGCCCGGCGATCTTCTTGGCGGCGGTCCGCACGTCGGCCCACGTCTTCGGCGGGTTGTCGGGGTCGAGGCCGGCCTTGGTG
>CAKUMG010001076.1 GCA_934667465.1 uncultured Actinoplanes sp.
GTACACCACCGACCTGCTGCGCGCCGGCACGGTGATGGCGGCGGTCACCACCCAGCAGGTCGCCGTCCAGGGTTGCCGGGCCGAGCCGCTCGGCTCGATGCGCTACCTGGCGCTGGCCGCCCCGGACACGTTCGACGGCTTCGCGACGACCCCGATGGTGCTGTTCAACCGCAGGGACCGCCTGCAGCACCGGTTCCGGGCCGCGCTGACCCACCGGACGCTGCCCGACCCGCCGATCCACTACGTGCCCGCGACCGCGGCCTGCATCGAGGCGATCCGGCTGGGCCTGGGGTGGGGCATGGTGCCCGAGCGGGTGGCGGCCGCGGACCTGGCATCCGGGCGGCTCGCCGAGGTCGCACCGGGCCGCCACCTCGACGTACCGCTGCACTGGCAGTGCTGGCGGATGGAGTCGGCAGCCCTCACCGCCCTGACCGCCGCGGTCAAGGATGCCGCGGCCGAGGCTCTATGTTAGAAGAGCCTCGATGTGGTCCAGCGCCGCGTCGATCGACGTGACCAGGACGACCTGGGCGAGCGCGCTGTCGTGGATGAACGCGGTCTGCGTGATCTCCCCGAGCCAGCCCCAGAGGCCGGCGTAGAAGCCCTCCGGGTCCAGCACCACGATCGGCTTGCGGTGCAGGTCGAGCGTGGCCGTGGTCCAGACCTCGAAGAGCTCGTCGAGCGTGCCGAGGCCGCCGGGCAGCGTGATGAACGCGTCCGAGCGCTCGATCATGATGTTCTTGCGGGCGCCCATGTCCGTGGTGACGACCAGCTCGTCCGACGCGGTGTCGGCGACCTCGAGGTCGACCAGCGACTGCGGGATCACGCCGAGCGTGTGGGCGCCGCCGGCCCGGGCGCCGTCGGCGAGCGCGCCCATCATGCCGACGCAGCCGCCGCCGGAGACGAGCGAGTGCCCGCGCGGGCCGAGCGCCTTGCCGACCTCGGTGGCCAGATCGAGGTGGCCCCGGTCGAGGCGGGTCGAGGAGGCGCAGAAGACGCCGATCGCCGCCACGTCAGTCCTTGCCGTTGGCGGCCAGCGCCCGGTCGGCGTCCACGATGTGGCGCACGGCTTCCGAGACGTCGTCGGTCAGCATGATCAGCTCCATGTCCTCGGGGCTCACCTTGCCCTCGGCCAGCAGGCGCTGCTTGATCCAGTCGAGCAGTCCACCCCAGTATTCGGTGCCCATCAGGACCACCGGGAAGCGGGTCACCTTGCGCGTCTGCACCAGGGTGATCGCCTCGAAGAGCTCGTCGAGGGTGCCGAAGCCGCCGGGCAGCACCACGAAGGCCTGCGCGTACTTGACGAACATGGTCTTGCGGACGAAGAAGTAGCGGAAGTCGATGCCGATGTCGACCTGGTCGTTGAGGCCCTGCTCGAACGGCAGCTCGATGCCGAGCCCGACCGACATGCCACCGGCCTCCCGCGCGCCGCGGTTCGCCGCCTCCATCACGCCCGGCCCGCCGCCGGTGATCACGGCATAGCCCGCCTCGGCGAGCGCGGCGCCCAGATCGGCGGCCAGGACGCACTCGGGGCTCTCGGGCGCGCTCCGGGCCGAGCCGAAGACGCTGACCGCGGACGGCAGGTCGGCGAGGGTGTCGAAGCCCTCCACGAACTCGGAGAGGATCCGCAGCGCGCGCCAGGCGTCCTTGGTCTTCCACTCGCCGCGGTGGTGCGAATCGAGCAGCTTCTCGTCGGCGGTGCTCGGGGGGATCGATTCGTTCCGCAGGGTGACGGCGCCGCGATGACGCTCCTGGGTCGGGCGGGCACGTCCGTCACTGCTGTCCGTCATGGCACCCACCGTAGTGCGGACGGTCCGTAACCGGTGAATAACGGGTGGGGTTTCGGCAAGAGGATTGCGACACAGCGGCCTTTTTGCCAGATTGAAGCAACGGACGGTAGCTCCGCTGTTTCCGTCCGTTTATCCGCCTCCCTTCACGGCACGGTTCCCGGCTCCGCGCGCCGGGATGTCGTGCTCCCCCCGCTTCGCGCTCACCCCCACCCAACGCCCGGCGGGAAGCCGGGCATCGAAGGAACAGGTGAAGGAGCCACCGTGACAACCCGGTACGAGCGCATGAAGATGCAGCGCCGCATGCAGCGGCGGATCAGGCTGGTGGTCGAGGAGCGCCGGATCGCGCTGGCCCAGCGCGGGCCCGGCCAGCCGGCCGAGCCCCGCCCGGAGCGCGACCCCGACAACGAGGGCCCGTTCAGTACGCCGTGAGCCAGCGGTGCAGCGTCGCCGCGCCGTCCCGGATCTTGCCGATCTCGACGTGCTCGTCCTTGGCGTGCGCCAGCCGGGGGTCGCCGGGCCCGTAGTTGAGCGCGGGGATGCCCATGGCGGCGAAGCGGGACACGTCCGTCCAGCCCAGCTTCGCCTCGGGCTGCTCGCCGACGGTGATCAGGAAGTCGCGGGCGGGCTCGGCGGTCAGCCCGGGCATCGCGCCCGGCGCCGAGTCGGTCACGTCCAGGTCGAAGCCGCCGAAGACCTCGTGCAGGTGCGCGAGCGCGTCCCGCTCCGAGCGGTCCGGCGCGAAGCGGAGGTTGACCTCGATCGAGCACTCGTCCGGCACGACGTTGCCGGCGACACCGCCGGAGATCCGTACGGCGTTCAATCCCTCACGGTACGTGCATCCATCGATCGTCACCGTGCGCGGTCGATAGTCGTCCAGCCGCCGTAGCACCTCGCCGGCGGCGTGGATCGCGTTGACCCCGCGCCAGGCCCGGGCCGTGTGCGCCCGGCGGCCGTGCGTGCGGA
>CAKUMG010001077.1 GCA_934667465.1 uncultured Actinoplanes sp.
GCCCACGGCAGCGCGGCGGCGGGACCGTCCGCGGGGGCGGCGTCGAAGAGCGCGCCCGTGACGGCGCTGCCCGCCAGCACGGCCACGCCGCCGAGCCCGGACAGGACCCCGAGGTACGTGCCCAGGCGCCGCTCGCCGGCCAGGCGCGCCGCGGTGTCCCGTACGACCGGGGCTGCCGTCATCTGCCCTGCGGTCAGCAGCACGACCAGGGCCACCGCCGGGAGCACGGAGCTCGTGAACGGGCGGGCCACGGCGACCGTGGCGAACGCGAGCGCGACCGTCGCCGTGCCCAGGACCATGGTGCGGCGGGGGCCGAGCGCGCGGCGTGCGTACCGGCTCAGGGGCAGTTGACCGCCGATCACCAGGACCGAGGCGAGCGCGAAGAGCCAGCCGAGGGCGTGCGGGGCGCCGACCCGGTCCAGCTCGAGCGGCAGCGCCAGGTAGAGCTGGTTGTAGGCGAGCAGGGCGGTGCTGTTGGCGGCCGCGAAGAGCAGGAAGCGGCGGTTGCCGGCGACCTCGCGCAGGCCGTCGCGCAGCGGTTCGCCGGCGTGGGCGCCCGGTGCCGCCGGCAGGAGCAGGGCGTGCATGACCAGGATCGCCACGAAGACGACGGCGGCGGCGATCGAGGTGGCGCGGAAGCCGACGGTCAGCAGCAGGGTGCCGAGCAGCGGACCGGTCACGGCGCCGACCTCGCCCGTGGCGGTGAACATCGCGAACAGCTCGGTGCGGGGCGGTCCGCCGCCGGTCTCCAGGCGGGCACCCTCGCGGGCCAGGGCGGACTCGACCGCGGGGGAGAAGAGGGCGGCGGCCACGCCGGTGAGGACGGCACCGGCCAGGACGGTGGGCAGATCGCCGGCGTACGCGAGGACGAGGAACCCGGCGATCCGCACGGCGCACCCGGCGAGCACGACCGGCCGGGGGCCGTACCGGTCGGCGAGGACGCCGCCGAGCAGGAACAGGCCCTGCTGGCTGAAGGTGCGCAGGCCCAGGACCAGGCCGACGGTGGCGGCCGCGAGGCCCAGGTCGCCGGCGAGATGCCCGGCCAGGAACGGCAGGACCAGGTAGAACCCGACGTTGAACGCCAGCTGGGTGAGGACGAGCAGGCGGAGGAGCGCCGGCAGCCGGAGCACTTCGGTCAAGATCAGCCAGCGACGCACCGGACCAGGGTAGAGGCGGCCCGCTCTCAGGGGACGATGACCACCTTGCCGGCGACGGTGCGCGACTCGGCGAGCTCGAGTGCCCGCGCCGCCTCGGCCAGCGGGATCGTCGCGGCGACCTGCGGGATCAGGACGCCCTCGGCGAGCAGCCGCAGCACCTCGCCCAGGTCCTCGGCGAGGCGGGCCCGGAACCGGCCGAGGTTGCGCTTGCCGGCCCAGAAGTTGTAGAAGTGCGCGCCCTTGCCGTTGGGCGAGTAGTTCCACATCGCCAGCCGCCCGATCAGCAGCATCACCGGCAGCTGCGAGTTGCCCTCCTCGCCGATGGTGGCCGCGGAGCCGTACGAGACGAGGGTCCCGCCCCGCCCCAGCAGCTCCCACGAGCTCTGCAGCGCGGGCCCGCCGACGTGGTCGAACACCGCGTCCACGCCGTCCGGGGCGAGCTCGCGGATCCGGGCGTACATGTCGGGGTCCCGGTAGTCGACGGGCGTCGCGCCCAGCTTGCGCACCAGCGCGTGGTGCCGCTCCGCCGCCGTGCCGATGACCGTGATGCCGTGGTGCCGGGCCAGCTGGACCAGCGCCGAGCCGACGCCGCCGTTCGCGCCGAGCACCACGATCCGGCCGCCGCGGCGCACCTTGGCGATCCGGTGCAGCATCTGCCAGGCGGTGATCCCGTTGACGACCAGGGTCTCCGCCTCGGCCGGGTCCACGCCGTCCGGGACGGGCACCAGGTCGGCGGCGTCGAGCAGCAGGTGGCTGGCCCACGCGCCGACCTTGGTGACCGCCGCGAAGCGCCGCCCGGTCAGGCCCTCGTCAACGCCCGGGCCGGTGACGACGACCGTGCCGACCACGTCGTAGCCGGGCACGAACGGGAACGGCGGCTGGTCGTAGTACTTGCCGCGGCGCATCTGCTGCTCGGCGAACGAGACCCCGGTCGCGTCCATCCGCAGGACGACCTGGCCCGCCGCCGGGTCCGGCAGCCGCCGGTCGCGCAGCTGCAGGCCGCTCGGCTCGACCTTGCCCGGAAGAAGAACCTCGGTGCTGTTCATGGCGATCCCCTCAACGTTGGCTACAGCCGTAACTATACGGCTGTAAGTTAACGCTCGCAAGGATCCCGCCGAATAAACTTCGCGGTGTAAGGTGACGGGGTGAAAGAGACAGGAACCACACGCGTACGCAACCGGCGCGGCGAGGGCGGCCTCCTGCGCGACGAGATCGTCGCCGCCGCAGCCGCCCTGCTCGACGAGGCCGGCGACGCCCACGCGATCACCCTGCGCGCGGTCGCCCGCCGGGCCGGGATCGCCGCGCCGTCGATCTATCCGCACTTCCCGGACCAGCCCGCCATCATGCTGGCCGTCGTCCGGCAGGCCTTCGCGGAGCTGGAGCAGCGGTTGCGTGCCGCGGCGGACGAGTCCGGGCCCGGGCCGGAGCGGCGGCTGCGCGCCATCTGCGGGTCCTACCTGGCGTTCGCCCGGGACCACCCGATGCGCTACCGCACGATGTTCGGCGGCGTGTGGATGCCGGCGCTGGGCGAGAGCTCGGTGACCGAGCAGGACCTGGTCACGCTGGGCGACGCCACCCTGGGCCTGCTCGC
>CAKUMG010001078.1 GCA_934667465.1 uncultured Actinoplanes sp.
GTGCTGACCTGCGCGGCCACCCTCGCGCTCGGGGCGGCGACGCCCGTCCTCGCACTCCCGCTGCGCATCGACGCGGCCGCCGACCCGCTCCGGCCGCTCACCGGCGGCTGCGTGGACCTCGACGGCACCGCGGGCTGCGGGCCGGACGACGCCGCCATCGGCCCGATCACGCTCGTGGTGCCGTTCGGGCTGCGCGCCGCCGTCGCCACCACCGCCGCCGCGATCACCCCCGGCACCGCGGACACCGCCACGGTCACCGTCACCGCCCTGCGCGGCGACCTCACCGACGTGACCGTCGTCGTGCCGCTGACCACGCTGCCGGCCGGCGTCACGGTCACCGGCGTCACCGCGAACGCCGACTGCACCCGCACCGCCACCGAAGTCCGCTGCACCGGCCTCGACGTGACGGACGGTGCCACCGAGGTCGTCACGCTCCGCGTCGCCGCCCTGGCCACGTCACCGGCCGGAGTCACCTGGACCGCCGCGGGCATCACGGCCGGCGACACCACCCTGGACGCCACGCTCGCCGCCACCACCGCCCCGCGCTACCGGCTGGACACCGAGGCGACCCTGCCCGGCGAGCTGCTGCCCGGCGCGACGGGCACGCTCGGGCTCGGCGTGCGCAACCTCGGCCCGTCCGACGCGGCCGGCGCCACGGTCGCGGTGATCCTGCCCGCCGGGCTCACCCCGGGCACCCCGCTGCCCGCCGGTTGCACCGGCACGCCGGCGGGCCTCACCTGCCGCGCCGACGTGGCCGCCGGGACGGTGCTGCGGCTCGACGTGCCCGTCACCCTGGACGCCGCCGCGCTCCCGGGCTCCGCGCTCGGCGGCGGCTGCGTCGACGCGGACGCCGACGGCACGTGCGGGGGCCCCGACGACGTACCACTGCCAGCTCTTGACGTGGCAGTGCCCTTCGACCGGCAGGTCACCGTCACGACCGCCCCCGGCACGATCACGCCCGGCGCCACCGGCACGGCCCGGATCACGGTGACGAGCGACCGCGCGCAGACCGGGCTCACGGTAACGATCCCGCTCGACGGCCTGCCCGCCGGGATCACCTCGGGCACACCGGCCGGCTGCACGAGGGCGGGACAGACATTGGCGTGTACGGGCGTGGACGTGCCCGCCGGTGGCAGCGCCACGGTGGACGTACCCGTCACCGTCTCCGCGAACGCGACCGGCGGCACCACCTGGACCACCATCGGGGTGACCGTGACCGTGACCGGCCCCGGCGGCGCGACTGCGACCGGCGGCGGCGTCCTCGTGCGCACCGGACCCGCCGCGTTCACGCTGACCGCCGCCGTCACCGGACCCGCCGCCGGCACGGTCCTGCCCGGCGGCACCGCCGACGTCATCGCCCGGATCGCCAACGCCGGACCCTCCGACGCACAGGCCGCCCCGATCGTCGTCCGCGCCCCGTTCGGCACCACGTTCGGGCCGCTCACCGGCCCGGCCGCCGACCTCTGCACCCGGCCGTCCGCCGCCGCGCTGAGCTGCACCGTGACCCTCGCCGCCGGCGCACCCGCGGTCAGCCTCGAGCTGCCGGTGGCCGTACCCGGCTCCGCCTCCGCCGCCGTCGCCCTCACCGGCGGCTGCCTCGACCTCGACGGCGACGGCGCGTGCGGCGGCAGCACCGACGCGGCCCTGCCCGACATCGCGCTGCGGGCCCCGCTGGTGCAGGTCCTGCGCGCCCGCGGCGACCTGATCGACATCACGCCCGGCGACACCCGCGACGTGACCGCCGTCGTGTGGTCCCAGCAGGACCGCGACGGCGTGGTGTTCGCGTTCAACACCGCGACCGTGCCCGCCGGGCTCGCCATCGACGAGGTCCGGGTCGACGGCGTCACCTGCCCGGCCACGGCCGGCACCATCACGTGCCCCGCGATCGACCTGCCCGCGGGCGCCGAGATCCCGATCGTGTTCACGCTGACCGCCGACGCGAGCACCGCCAGCGGCGTCTCGTGGACCCCGACCATGACGATCACCCAGGGCGCCGAGGTCGCGGTGTTCCGAGCCCTGCTCGCCAACGTCGGCGACACGCTGCACCCGACCACGGTGACCTTCGGCGTCCCCGCCCCGGGCACCCTGCTGCCCGGCGGCACCGGCGAGCTGACCGTCACGATCCGCAACGCCGGCCCATCGGTCTTCCCCGCCGCCCGCAGCTTCTTCCGCGCCCCCGAGGGCACGACGTTCGCGCCCCTCGACGGCCCCACCGCGCAGGTGTGCACGCTGCTGTCGGGCACCCTCGCCGCGTGCGAGCGGGACCTGCCGGTCGGCGAGTCCACGTACGCGGTCGGCCTGGCCGTCCCGCTCACCGCGCGCCCGGGCACGACCCTGACCGGCGGCTGCCTCGACGCGAACCTGGACGGCGACTGCGGCGGCCCGCCCGACCAGGCCATCCCGGACGTCGTCCTCGGCACGCCGTTCAGCGGCCAGGCGCGGCTCGGCACCGACCCGGCCACCGTCACCCCGGGCACCGCGGCGGCCGCGGCGGTCACCCTCACCGCCGACCGGGACCTGACCGGCCTGGTCGCCACGATCCCGCTGGGCGGCCTGCCCGCCGGGCTCACCGCCGAGCCCGGACCCGGCTGCCGGCGCGCCGGCGACGAACTGACCTGCACGGGGCTGACCGCAACGGCGGGGGAGCAGCGGCTGTTCGGGCTGACCGTCCGGGCCACGTCCGCCGCCACCCCGGGCCTGACCTGGGCCCCGGCGATCACCCTGACCGACGGCTCCGGGGCCACCAG
>CAKUMG010001079.1 GCA_934667465.1 uncultured Actinoplanes sp.
GCGCGCGCCCGATGCCGGAGCGGCGCGGCTCCGGCGGCTCGACCGTGCGGGTGCGGACTGCCGCGCCGGCGGTGGCGACTGCCATGGCGCCTCCTCAGTTCAGGTCCGACGTGTCGGCGCGCGTCACCCGGTACTGGACGAAAGTGATCACCACGAGCACGAGCAGCAGCGCCACGGACATCGCGGAGGCGTAGCCGAACTGGAAGCGGCCGAACGCGGCGTCGTAGATGTAGAACTGCAGGACCCGCGAGCAGCCCGGCGGCGATTCGGTCTCAGCGCTCGACGGCTGCGTACGCCGCGGCGGCGATCCGGGTGAACGAGCGGATCACCGGGCTCTCCCGCGCGGCGGGCCACGCCACCACGAGCGGGCTCGGCGGCAGGTCGGTCAGCGCGGACCAGGTGAGGCCGGCGGGCAGGGCGTGGGTGCGCGGCGCGATGCCGACCGTGCCGTTCCACAGGACCGCCTGCAGGCATTCGCTGACCGTGCGGACGGTCAGCCCGGCGGGCCGGGAGCCGGCCGGGGTGGGTCAGGAGATCGCGTGCAGCGGCTCCTGCCAGATGGCCAGCACCGCGAGGATGCCGAGGGTCAGCACCGCCACGACGCGGATCAGCCGGCGGCGGTTGAAGCCACGGTGATCGTCCTCGTCGGTGTGCGCTTGCGGGCGTACATCGGTGTCCAGCATGTGTCTCTCCCTGCCCCGTCAGCCGGGGACCGCCGTCCAACTCTGGTGCCGGGCCTTGTCCGGCGTCTGCAGGACGAGCGTGCGCGCCCAGCCGAAGCGCTGCGAGCCGACGCCGGCGGCGAGCCCGCCGACGCTGGTGCGCAGGGCGAAGCCGTGGTCGGTGGCGAACAGCTTCCACCGGCCGTCGTCGCTGCCGCACGCGCCCTGAACCAGTGGCGCGCCGGCCACCGGGTTGCCGCCCAGCGGCACGACGCACTTGCCGGAGGCCCGCGAGCGCAGTGAGAACGTGTCGGCCCCGGCCGGGACCAGCTGCCACTGCTCCTGGGAGTCGCCGTCGGCGTCGCCCAGGGTGATCGGGGTGCCGTCCGCGGTGCGTGCCGCGTACAGGTCGGCGGAGCCGCCGGTCAGCGAGTTCGAGAGCACGAACCAGGCATTCGCCGCCGGCCGGGCCGCGGGCGCCGAACGGGCGACCCCCTTGGCCGTGTACGGGTGTCCGGCGCTGCGGATCGTCACGGCGTACTCCGTGTCGGGCCGCAGGCCGATGAGGCGGGCGCGGGTGGCCGTCGTCTCCGCGACAACCACGCCGTCCACGTCCACCTGGTACTTCGCGTCCGGGGCGGCGGCGCTCCACATCAGCCGCACGGACGTGCTCTCCCGCTCGCGGACCTCGAGTACCGCCTGCACCGCCGGGGCGGCCGCCCGCTCGATCGGGATCGGCGCGGTGGCGGCGGGCTCGCCGCTCGGTTCGGCGGATGGCGCGACCGCGTCCCCGCCACCGTCGGAGGCGTCACCGCCGGAGGCGTCTCCACCGGAGGCGTCCCCGCCGGTCGCCGGCGCGCCGGGCGACGCGGAAGCGGAAACCGAGCCGGATGCGGGGGGCGCGGCGGAGGGCGTTGCGGGCGCGGAGGGCGGGGCGCTCACCGACGGCTCGGGGTCCGCCTCCACGGCGTTCGGCGCGTCCGGGATGTCGTCGCCGCCGTCGCCGCGCAGCAGGAACTCGCTCAGCGCGACGTTCCAGTTGCCGGCGAGATAGGTACCCGGCTTCGGGTCGGTGCTGAAGTAGTCGTCGTGGTTGCAGTCGAGGCGCAGCTCGTGGCTCTCCGGGCAGACCTCGCGCACCTTCTTGCCGGAGCGGTCGGGGCCGCACAGCAGGTCGTGCTCGTCGGTGCAGCGGCCGCCGCCGGTCGAGTGCGGGGAGTCGCGGAGCACGGCGCCGAGCATGCGGGTCGTCTCGGTGGCCGCGTCGACCCGCCCGTACGAGGGGCCGCCGTTGTTGCGGTTGCCGGCGCCGGTGCGGGTGTCGGCGACGTACGTGGCGATCCCGCAGTAGACGTGGCTGTCGGCGAACAGCAGATATTTGCGGTCGGCGCGGTTGTAGCCGAGCGTCTTGAGCGCGCCGATGCTGCGGGTGAAGGAGCTCAGCGAGCCGGCCGGCAGCTGCACCTCGGCGACGTCGACCTGGCAGTTCGGCGTGGTCACGTAGCGGATGTGCCGGGAGCCGCCGGTCTCGGCCGCGCTCTCGTCGAAGATCTTGTCGACCCCGGTGGACCAGGTGCGGATCGAGCCGAGATAGTCGGTGAAGCGGCTGGCGGTGCCGTACTCGTGCAGGTAGAGCACCTGGATGCGCTTGCCCGTGCTGCCGTCGCCGGCGCAGGCCACGTCGTGCGCGCCGATGATGAAGTCGGCGTCGCCGGGGGCGGCGTCCGGGATCAGCGCGGGGGCGCCGGGCGACAGCGACGTGCCGCCCTCGTCGCGCACGATCTCGGCGTCGGACGGCGCGGTGGCGGCTTCCCGCGAGGGCTGCACCGGCTCGGGCGACTTGGCGGTGACCGGGGCGACGTCGGTGCCGACGGCCAGCCCGCGCGGCGCCGGGTCCGGGCCGTGCGTACACGTCTCCTCGTCCAGCTCGTAGGCGCCCGCGCACAGCGCGTCGTCGGCGGCCTTGTTGAGCCCGGCATAGACGAGGCCCTGGCGGCGGTCCTCCGACGGCGCGCCCGCCGCCGAGAGCCGGGTGTCGCCATCCCCGCCGTCGCCGCTGGTCAGCGTGCCGGTGACGACGCC
>CAKUMG010001080.1 GCA_934667465.1 uncultured Actinoplanes sp.
CGGCGAGCCCAGCGAGGCTCAGCCGGCCGCGGACGTCTTGACCAGCGTGCGGATCTGGCGGAGCAGCACCGACAGCGCCGCCAGGTCGGCCGGCGTCCCCCCGATGTCGCCCATCGCGTTGCCCGCGCGGGCGATCGAGGCGGCGTTGACCTGCTCCCACTGCGACACCCGGTCCTCGGGCGTGTCCTGGTCGTCCGTCGACTGGAGCACCTCCGCGGTCAGGCCGGCCAGGGCCGCGTACAGGTCGTAGCGCAGTGCCATCCGGGCCAGCGTCTGCCAGCGGTCGCCGCGCGGCAGCCGGGAGATGTGGGCCAGCAGCACGTCGATCTGGAAGCGCGCCGAGAGCACGAAGTAGACGTTCGCGACCTCGGTGGCCTCCCGGCCGGTGGTCTTGGCCGTCTCGAGGATGTCGAGCGTGCCGAAGCCGTAGACCACGCGGGCCACGCCGCGGGCCAGCTCCTCGGGGACGCCGTTGCCGACCAGCATCTCGGCGTGCGCCTCCAGCGAGTGGCGCTCGGCGCCGATCACGGCCTCGGGCAGCCGCGGCAGCAGCGCGCTCACCCCGGCGCTCAGGCGCTCGATCTCGCCGGCCACGTCGATCGGGGACCGCCGGTTGCTGACCAGCCAGCGGACCGCGCGGTCGAGCAGCCGCCGGGTCTCGAGATAGACCAGCGTCTGCGCGAACGTGGACGCCTGGTTGTCCAGCCGCTCGGCGCCCTCCCAGAGCTCGCGCAGGCCGTAGACCTCGCGGATCACGACGTAGGCCCGGATGACGTCGGCCGCCGACGCGCCGCTCTCCTCCATGGCGCGGAAGACGAACGACGAGCCGCCCCGGTTGACCACCTCGTTGACCAGGCTGGTCGAGATGATCTCGCGGCGCAGCCGGTGCCCGGCCATCCGGGCGGCGTAGCGCTCGCGCAGCGGCGTCGGGAAGTAGCGGGCGAGGACGCCGGTGGTCCACTGCTCGTCGACGATCGGGTCGGCGAGCACCTGGCGTTCGAGCGAGATCTTGACGTACGCCAGCAGCACCGCGAACTCCGGCGTGGAGAGCCCCTCGCCGTTGTCGTAGCGGGCGGCCAGCTCCTTGTCGGTGGGCAGCGCCTCCAGCTCGCGGTTGAGCTGGCCGGACTGCTCGAGGTCGATCAGCATCCGGCGGTGCACGGGCAGCAGCGAGTGGGCCTGCTGGCGCGCGTTGCCCAGCGCCGTGGCCTGCTCGTAGTTGTCGCGCAGCACCAGCGCGCCGACCTCGTCGGTCATCGCCGCCAGCAGCTCGTCGCGCTCCGGCAGGCTCAGCTCGCCGTCGGTCACCGCACCGCCGAGCAGAATCTTGATGTTGACCTCGTGGTCGGAGCAGTCGACGCCGGCCGCGTTGTCGATGAAGTCGGTGAAGATCCGGCCGCCGCCGCGGGCGAACTCGATCCGCCCGCGCTGGGTCAGGCCCAGGTTGCCGCCCTCGCCGACCACCTTGACCCGCAGGTCGCCGCCGTTGACCCGGATCGGGTCGTTGGCCTTGTCGCCCACGTCGGCGTGCGACTCGCCGGCCGCCTTGACGTAGGTGCCGATGCCGCCGTTCCAGAGCAGGTCGACCGGGGCGGCCAGGATCGCGCGCATCAGCTCCTGCGGGCTCACCGCCGTGGCGTCGCCGAGCTCCAGCGCGGCCCGGACCTGCGGCGACACCGGGATCGACTTCGCCGACCGGGGATAGACGCCGCCGCCCTCGCTGAGCACGGCCGGGTCGTAGTCGGCCCAGGACGAGCGCGGCAGGTCGAACACGCGGCGGCGCTCGGCGTAGGACGCGGCCGGGTCCGGGTCGGGGTCGAGGAAGATGTGCCGGTGGTCGAACGCGGCCACCAGCCGGATGTGCTCGGACAGCAGCATGCCGTTGCCGAACACGTCGCCGGACATGTCGCCGACGCCGACCACGGTGAAGTCCTGCGACTGGGTGTCGACGCCCAGGTCGCGGAAGTGCTTCTTGACCGATTCCCAGGCGCCGCGGGCGGTGATGCCCATCTTCTTGTGGTCGTAGCCCGCGGAACCGCCGGAGGCGAACGCGTCGCCCATCCAGAAGTCCTTGCCCACCGAGATCTCGTTGGCGATGTCGGAGAACGTCGCGGTGCCCTTGTCGGCCGCCACCACGAGATAGGGGTCGTCGGCGTCGTGCCGGACCACGTCCACCGGCGGCACGATCTTGCCACTGTGGATGTTGTCGGTGACGTCGAGCAGCGCGCCGATGAAGAGCTTGTAGCAGGCCACGGCCTCGTCGCGGTCGCCCGGCCTCTGCTTGAGCACGAAACCGCCCTTCGCGCCCACTGGCACGATCACGGCGTTCTTGACCATCTGCGCCTTGACCAGGCCGAGCACCTCGGTGCGGAAGTCCTCGCGCCGGTCCGACCAGCGCAGGCCGCCGCGGGCGACGGCACCGAAACGCAGGTGCACGCCCTCGAAGCGCGGCGAGTAGACGAAGATCTCGAACTTGGGCCGCGGCTGCGGCAGGTCCGGGATCGCCGTCGGGTCGAGCTTGAACGCGACGTAGGACTTGGGCCGGCCGTCCGCCTCGCGCTGGTAGAAGCTGGTCCGCAGCGTCGCCTGCATCAGCCGCAGATAGGACCGCAGGATCCGGTCCTGGTCGAGGCTCTCCACCCCGTCGAGCAGCTCGGTGACCCGCTCCGCCAGCTCGTCGCCGAGCCGCGCGCGCTCGTCCTCGCCGACCTCGAGCCCCGGCGAGACGCGCG
>CAKUMG010001081.1 GCA_934667465.1 uncultured Actinoplanes sp.
CGTCCGACCCGGGCACGCCCGCGCCCCGGAGCGCCCGACCCCCGGGCATGCCCGACCCCGGCGTGCTCGGCCTCGGCGCGCCCGAACCGGCGGGGCGGGCGGCGCGGGCTCAGCGCATCCGGACCAGGGCGCCCCGCAGCCGCTGCTGGGTCCGGCGCCGGCTCTCGTTGGTGGCGCCCAGGAAGAGCAGCACCACCCCGACCGGCACCAGCACCAGCCACGGGCCGACCAGGGTCGTGGCGAAGTGCAGGGTCGCGACGACCGTGACCACGGTGCCGATGACCACCGGCGCCTGCTGCTGCAGCCGGGAGCCGACGATCAGCGTGGCCACCCCGCCGAGCAGCAGCAGGAGCTCGCGCAGGTCGCCCGCCTCCGTGGCGACCACCAGGGCCGTGGTCGGGACGAACGCCGCGAGCAGCGCCGGCCCGTACGCCGCCCAGCTGCTCAGCTCCGGCCGCTGGCGCGCCTCGAGGATGCCCACCAGCAGGGCGAGCAGCGCGAACGGGAGCGTGTAGGCCTCCGGCACGCCGACGTCCGACAGCGCGATGAACATCCAGATGCCGACGATCTCGAAGCCGACCGCGATCCAGAACAGGTTGCGGCGCTGCTCCGGGGTGCGTCCCGGCCGGGTCGCCGAGAGGCCGAGCACCGCGCCCCACGCGGCCAGCAGGGCGGCGAGGTGGGTCGGCGAGTCGTACGCGAGGGCGCCCGCGAGCAGGGCCGACGCGTAGCCGCTCCACTCCACGGTGGTGGCTTCGAGACGGTACTCGGGGAGCCCCAGCCGGGGCACCACCGACTCGAGGATCAGCAGGGCCGCGCCCACGGCGAGGACGCCGAACGCCGCCCAGGGCCGGGGGAAGCCCGCGACGAGGGCCGCGGTGAGGACGAAGAACTGGCCCATGATCGCGGTGAACAGCCAGCCCAGGACGCGGGCGTGGCGGCTGCGCCCGGCGAGCGCCGCGACGAGCCCCACGCCGACGGCCGAGCCGAGCGTGAAGAGGGTCAGCTGCCGGTTGGCGAGGCTGCCCGCCAGCCCGGCGCCGCCCGCGAGCAGCCCGATGACGAAGACGACCACGCGGGTCCAGCGCAGCATCTCGGCGCGCTCGGTGACCGGTGGCGGGGTCAGCGCCAGGCCCAGCATCGAGATCGTGAAGACCACCAGCGCGGCGGTGACCGCGGTGGACCACTCGGCCTCGAGCGCGACCGGGGCGATCAGGATGGTGATCGCCAGGCCGGGCAGGATCACCGGTACGGCCTCGGCGGGCCGGCCGCCGAAGCCGAGCGCGGCGAGCGCCGCCGCCACGGTCAGCAGGACCGCCGCGACCACGCTGGTGCCGTCGGCGCTGCTCGGGGCGGGGTCGGTGAGCGCCGCGACCGGGCCCTCCCAGACCGCGCCGAGCTGCTGGAGCGGGTCGGCGAGCGCGGCGCCGAGGGCGGGCGCCAGGGAGATCAGCGCGAGGGCTGTGGGAACGGCGGCCACGACGACCGCGCCCCGGGCCGGGTCGACGATCCACCGGCTGCGCAGGCCGCCGGGGCGCATCGGCATCCAGCGGGTGCGGCTGTAGCGGCTGGTGAACGGCTGCCCGGTCGGGGTCACCACCTCGGCGACCCGGGGGCCGGGCGCCGGCACGGAGCCACGGAGCAGTTCGGCGATCACGCCCAGCAGGGCGGCCGCTGCCGCGTACAGAGCGGTGGGGAAGTCGCTCGGCACCGACGCGATCGCGGTGACCAGCGCGCCCGTGACCAGCCCGAACGTCGCCCACGGCAGGAACTGCGGTATGGCCCGCGCCGAGACGGCCAGCAGCGCGAGCAGGAGGCTCGACCCGGCGATCGCGGCGGTCAGCACCACCTGCGCCGAGTGACCCTGGCTCGCCGCGGCGGCGGCCAGGACGCCGGGGGCGGCGGCGAGCGCGGCCATGGTGGCGGCGCCGCCGATCTGAACGGTGTGCCGGGGCAGGCCCTGCTCGTCGACCGGGAGCCCGGCGGCCTGGCCCAGCGCGGCACGCTCGGCCCACGCCTGGCCGGAGCCCGTACGCCCGGTGCGGGCGAGCGCGGCGACGATGATGCCCGCCACCACGACCAGCAGCAGCGCGAACGCCGTCGCCCAGGGCCGGACCAAGCCGGCGCCCGCGGCGTGCAGCCCGGCGATCCCGGCGACCGCGGCCCGGTCGTAGGCCGCCCGCGGATAGGTCGCGGCGACCGCCGCGATCCCGAAGGCCAGCATGACGGCCCCGCCGATGAGCAGCGGCGACCACCAGGGCAGCTCGAACGCGGCGGGCGCCCCGATCGTGGCGAGCGCGGCGCAGATCGCGCTGACGTCGTCCTTCCACGGGCGCGGCAGGGCGAAGGCGGCCGTGACGGCCACGATGATCAACGCGACCGGGGACTGCCAGGCGCCCTCCGGCACGTTGCCGGGGATCGCGCTGACGTCGGAGGCCCAGATCGGCCCGGGCGCGGCGAGGATCCGCAGACCCAGCCCGAGGGCCTGCCATGCGGCGAGCGCGGCGATCACCAGGCCGGTCAGTGCGAGCCCGCGGACCGGGCCGCGCCGCCAGTCGTCGGGCAGCGCGCGGACGCCGAAGCCGACGATCAGCGTGACCACCGCGGCGACGACCAGCGGGGCGGTGGGGAAGGCGAGCGCGGCGACCCGGGCGAGCGCGCCGCAGATCGCCACGGTGGCGGCCGCGGCGGCGATGTCCGGTCCGTCGATCATGCGGTCGGCGGGGCGGTT
>CAKUMG010001082.1 GCA_934667465.1 uncultured Actinoplanes sp.
GTGCAGCACGGCGACGCGCAGGCCCCGGTCGGCGAGCGCGCGCAACTCCTCGATCGCGCCGAGCTGGGTGCCCTGCAGGAACCGCCAGTCGCCGGCCACCACGACGTCGAACTCGGGCCGGGCCGGCGCCTGGTCGCGGGCGTAGCGCAGGTGGTCGGGCGCCGCGAACGGCCGCTCGCCGCCCTCGCGGGGCAGGTACGGCGAGGCCAGCCGGGCCGCGATCCGCTCGTGCCACAGCCGATAGGCCGAGCTGTACGCGACCCGCGCCGGGTGCATCCAGTAGGCCCGGATCTCCGAGCGCGACAGCGAGCCCGGCGCGAGCCGGATCAGCGCGAGCGGGTCGCAGTCGAGGTGCCGCACGGACTTCTCGCCGAAGACCGCGCGGATCCGTCCGATGTACTCGGAGTCGGCGGCCTTGCGCACCTGGTCGAACCAGCCGATCCGGTCCACCACCAGCCGCCGCCGGAACAGCAGCGACGACGGGTTGAACCGGCCGGTCCGCACGGCGGGGCGGGTCAGCAGCAGGTCGTCGGTGACCCCGAGCCCGTCGCTGGTGGTGGCGACCAGCCGCGGGCGCTCCAGCAGCGGGCGGACCTGCAGCTCCAGCCGGCGCGGGTGGGACCAGTCGTCGGAGTCCTGGAACGCGACGAACTCGCCCTCGGCGGCGGCCACGCCGGCGTTGCGGGCGGCATAGGTACCCAGGTTGTGCGGCTGCTTGACGAGCCGGATCCGCGGGCCGAGCGCAACGGCCCGGGCCAGCACCTCGTCGAACTCGGGCGGCGACGCGTCGTCCACGATGACCACTTCGACGTTGCGCCAGGACTGCGCCAGGATCGACCGTACGGCGGTGATCAGGCCCTCGCCCGGGTGGTAGGCGGTGACCACCACCGAGATCCGCTGCGGCTCGTCGACCGGCAGCGCGTCGGCCGCGGCGGTGAGCCGGTCGAAGGGCGGCACACCGTCGTCGGCCGTCAGCGCCGGATGCGGGCGGGGCATCAGCCGCTGGAAGCGGGCCAGCCACGGCGCGACCGGCAGCGTGGGGTCGGCGAACGGGTTCGAGACGTCGAGCTCGAGGTCGCTGCGGACGGAAGGACTGATCGACCGGTACGCGGTGAGCAGCTCGCGCGCCGCGGCCGCGCCCCGCCACGCGAGCGTCAGCTGGGCGTGCAACCCCTGGTGCGAGCCCGGTACGGCGTCGGCACCGAGCCCGTGGCGCAGCAGCTCGTAGAGCGCCAGCGCGTCGTCGCGGTCCTCGGGCCGCATGTCCTGCAGCGCCAGCGTCTGCGCGAGCCCGGAGATGACCGAGGGGCGCACACCGCCCTGCAGCGCGCGCAGCCAGCGGACGTCCCGGCCCCGCGCCGCGGCGAGCAGTTCCTCCGGCGCCGCCCCGGTGTTGCGCAGGGCGGTGTAGCCGATCAGCGCGCGCATCTCCACCGACCGCAGCCGGGCCGCGATGGCCGGCACGGCCCGTTGCACGTGATAGCGGGCGATCCGCAGGTAGTCGTCGAGCAGACCGGCTGGTTCCCCCATGGCGGCAACAGACCTCTTCGTAGCCCGGACAGGACACTAGGCCAACGGCAGCACCGCCTAAGAGGTCACGGCCCCCAGGACCGCCGCCTCGACCCGTGCCCGTTCCGCGGCGTCGGCCCAGTCGCCCACGAGGTAGAAGGAGTCGACCACATCGCCGCCGAGCGTGGAGATCCGCGCCGCGCGCACCTCCGCGCCCGCCTCGTCCAGCGCGGCAGCGACCCGGTAGAGCAGCCCGGACGAGTCGGCGGCCCGCAGCTCCAGCACGACGGCGTCGGTGGCGACCTCGCGCAGCCAGATCACCCGCGGTGCCGCGCCGTCGCGGCCGGCCGGGCGCCGCGCCCGCAGCCTCTGGGTGACCGACACGTCCCCGGCCGCGACCCGGCGCAGGTCCGCGGCGAGCGCGACCGGGTCGGCCGGCGAGCCGTAGCGGGGCTGGGTCACGAACTCCACGATGGCGCGCCCGTCGACCGTGGACGCGTCCGCGGCCAGCACGTCGAGCCGGTGCAGCGCCAGGCACGCCGCCACCGAGCCGAGCAGCCCCCGGCGGTCCGCCACGGCCACCGCCACCCGGTCGCCGTCCAGCTGCAGCGCGGGCAGGTCGCCGGTGAGCAGCGCCGGGTCCGGCTGCGGCGGTGCGGGCAGCGCACCCGTGTCGAGCGCCGTGTGCACCCGGGCGACGAGCTCGGCCAGCAGCCGGCCCTTCCAGTCGGACCAGGCGGCCGGGCCGGTGGCGTGCGAGTCGGCGCGGGCGAGCGCGTGCAGCAGGTCCAGGGTGGTGCTGTCCCCCACGGCTTCAGCGACCGAGGAGATGGTCTTCGGGTCGCTCAGGTCGCGGCGGGCGGCCACGTCGGGCAGCAGCAGGTGCAGCCGGACCAGCTTGCCGATCAGGGCCGCCTCGGCGGGCGGCAGGCCGATCCGGGCGGCGATCCGCTCGGCGATCGGCGCGCCGACGACGCTGTGGTCACCGGGCAGGCCCTTGCCGACGTCGTGCAGGAACGCCGCGATCAGCAGCAGATCCGGGCGGTCCACCTCACGGGTGAACGCCGTGGCCTCGTAAGCTGTCTGCACCAGGTGCCGGTCGAGCGTGTACCGGTGGATCGGGTGGTGCTGCGGCAGGCTGCGCATCCGGGCCCACTCCGGCAGCCACGCGTCGATGAGGCCGTACCGGTCGCAGGCCTCCCAGGTCGGCAGCAGGCCGGG
>CAKUMG010001083.1 GCA_934667465.1 uncultured Actinoplanes sp.
CCGCGTGCGCCCGCAACACCCCGAGGCGTGGTTCGTGGGCGAGATCATCCACGGCGACTACCCGGCGATCCTGCGCGACAGCGGCCTCGACTCGGTCACCCAGTACGAGCTGTGGAAGGCGGTCTGGAGCAGCCTCAACGACGGCAACTTCTTCGAGCTGGCGCACGCCCTCGACCGGCACTCCGCGCTGCTCGCCGACGGCACCCCGCTCACGTTCGTCGGCAACCACGACGTCACCCGCATCGCCAGCCGGCTCACCGACGAGCGGCACCTCGGCCACGCTCTCGCCGTGCTGTTCACGGTCGGCGGCACGCCCAGCGTCTACTACGGCGACGAGCAGGCGTACCGCGGCGTCAAGGAGGACCGGGCCGGCGGCGACGACGAGGTGCGGCCCCCGTTCCCGGCGACCCCGGACCTGCTCGCCCCGTACGGCCGGCCGGTCTACCGCCTGCACCAGCGCCTGATCGGTTTCCGCCGGCGGCACTCCTGGCTCACCCACGCGCGCACGAGCGCCGAGCACCTGAACAACACCGCCGTGGCGCTCGTCTCGACCGGCGACGAGCCCGGGCAGCGCATCGTCACGCTGCTCAACGTGGGCGACGCCGCCGTCACGTTCCCGATCGACACGGCCGGGTTGCGGCTCGCCGAGGCGTCAGACGACTCCGCGAGCGGGACTACCGTCCCGGCGCACGGCTGGTCCATCCTGAGCGGGTGGGCCGACTCCCGCTGATCCATTCCATGCCCGTACGGCGCCCGGCGCTGGCCTGCGCGGCGGCACCCGTGCCCGTTCCGGCACCCCTGCGGCCGCTCGTCCACGGGGCCGCCGCGTTCGGCCGCCCGGGCGCACCGCGGACCGGGCACCGGCTGCTGCCCCTCGCCCTGACCACCGTCGTGCTGGACTTCGACACCGGGGACGGGGTGGTGACCGGGCCGCGCGGCGTCGCAGACGTCGAGGAGCGGGAGCGCTGGGGACACGGCATCTCGGTCGCGCTGACGCCGGCGGGGGTGCGGGCCCTGCTGGGGGTACGGCCGGCCGAGCTGGCCGGGGCGACGGTCCGGCTGCCCGGGTGCCCGTCGCTGCGGCACCTGACTGCGCACTTCTCTACGCCGCCGCCCGTGTCTTCGGCCGGCGCATTCCGGGCCCTCGAGACGCGGGCGGGGGACCGGGACGGGTTGCTCGATGCGGCGTGGCGGCTGTTGCACCGGCCCGGCGCGCGGCCCGCGGCGGTGGCGGAGCGGCTGCACGTGAGCCGGCGGCTGCTGGAACGCGTCATGCGTACGGGAATCGGGTTGAGCCCGGGCGAGATCACCCGCATCGCCCGCGTCCAGCACGCCACCGGGCTGCTCGCGCTCGGGATCCGCCCCGCCGCGGCGGCCGCGCGGGCCGGCTACAGCGACCAGGCGCACCTGACCCGGCGGATGCGCGACCTGGTCGGCCTGACGCCCGGCCGGCTGTGCGCAATCGTGCAAGACCGGGTCCACGTGGGTCGCCTACCGTCGCCGTCATGACGAACCTCTCGGGGAAGACGGCGCTGGTCACGGGTGGCAGCCGGGGCATCGGCCGGGCCGTCGTCGCGCGGCTCGCGGCGGCGGGCGCGCGGGTCGTGTACACGTACCGCCGCAATCCCGGTGTTGATCTTCCTGGGGTGACAGCGGTCCGCGCCGACCAGGAGGACCCGCGGGCCGTCGACGCGGCGTTCGCGCCGGTCCGCGACACCGGCCTCGACGTCCTGGTGCTCAACGCGGGCGTCGTCGACAGCCGGCCGCTGACCGAGGTGACCGCCGCCGACTTCGACCGGGTGATGGCGATCAACGCGAAGTTCCCGCTGCTCGCGCTGCGCGAGGCGGCGGGCCTGCTGCACGACGGCGGGCGGGTCGTGGCGATCTCCACGCTGAACACGGTGCTCGCCGGGCCGGGGCTGGCCCTCTACTGCGCGAGCAAGGCCGCCCTCGAACAGGTCGCCGCGGTGGCCGCCCGCGAGCTCGGCCCCCGCGGCATCACCGTCAACACGGTCTCCCCTGGCGCCACCGACACCGACATGCTGCGCGGCGCGAACCCGCCCGAAGCCCTGGAACAGGCGGCCGGCTGGAGCCCGTTCGGCCGGATCGGGACCCCGGAGGACGTGGCGGCGGTGGTGCTGCTGCTCGCCGGCCCGGACGCGGGCTGGATCACCGGCGAGAACATCCGCGCCACCGGCGGCATGCTCCTCTGAGCCCGTCGTCGCGGGCAGCCCGATCCTCTTCTCCAGGCCGACGACCGGCACCCCTGCCCACCCGCCCCAGCGACGCCATCCGGGCCGGCACCGCCGCCGACGTCTCCGTGCTGGCGGGCATCACCCGCGACGAGGGCCTGCTGTTCGTGGCGGGCGCCTACGGCACGGCCCGCTCGACCGGGCCCGCTTCGAGGCCAACGTCCGCGCCCTGGCCGGCACGGTCGCCGACGACGTCCTCGCCGCCTACCCGGCGCGGAGCCGGACCCCGCTGGGCTCCCCGGCGCCGCCACGATCTTCGCGGGCGCACCGGACGTGGTGGAGGTGCTGCACGATCGCCGGGTGCGGGAGGCGCTGCGGCCGGTGCCGCCCGGTAGCGGTGCGGGCGGGTCAGGGGCGGTCGGCGGGGCGGTCCCAGCCGTCGCAGCTGTCGGCGGGTTCGGGTTCCGGCGGGGGTGGGAGCAGGTCGAGCAGGTCGGGGCCGCGGTGGCCGACGTCGACCGAGCGACCGATCA
>CAKUMG010001084.1 GCA_934667465.1 uncultured Actinoplanes sp.
CGGCGCCGGGCTAAGAAGAACGAGCGAGCGCCGCGTTAGCCCAGAACATCGCCTCTTCGACCTTGGTCAGCGCGACGGCCTTCTCTCGGCTATCCGGGAGGAGGCCGTCGAGCGCCTCGGCCAGCTCGCGGCAGGCAGCCCGTACGGCCTCGTGCTCCGCAACGCGCTCCGGCGTTCGCGGCGGGTGGTAGGCGAAGCGGTGGGCAAGTCCCTGGGTAGGCATGTCACTCCTTGTGAGGGCTGAAGCTCTGCCGCGACCTCTACGCCCGTACAGACCGCGAGGCGCTATGCCGCTTCGGTGGGGGTGCCGGGCGAGGAGGGGGCCACCCCCCCAGGGTGTCACGCAGAGTGACACACCATGGGTCAGCTCAGGCCCGGGTGACGCTCGGGCTCGCGGCGCTGCGCCGGCCGAGGGCGCCGTGCGGCTGCTCCTTCGGCGGCGGTTTTGCGCCCGTGGTGCCAACGGCAGATGGCCTGCAAGTTGTCAGGCTCGTGATTGTCGCCTGCCTCGATGTGGTCAACCTCGTTCGCAGGTTCAGCACACGGCACGCCGTCCGCCTCTACCTGGCATCGGTAGCGCGCAGCACGGAGTACCCGTAGGCGGCGGAGGGGCCAGTCGTGGGGTAGGCGTGCACGCCTGTCGCTCGTGCCCTGCCACGCCATGCCTCAGCCCCCGGATACGCCGACGCCCCCGGGGGTGGCGCTCTATCCGCAGGCCAGGTCCATCGGCGGGAGAGCAGCACACCACCCCGGGGGCGGGTCAACAAAGTCAGGCCCCCGGGATAGAAACCCCCAGGGGAGAACGCACGACAGCCCCACCGGCACGCTCGTCCCATCGGGCTCACGAGTCGGTGCGGCGGGGCTGAAGGCGGGGCGGAGGAGAGCAACCTCTCCCCTGCATCGTGCTAGTAGGCCCGACCCCCGAGACGCGCTCGGCGGCGGCGGGCAGCGTGCCGGTCGCACTCTCGGCACGTGGACTTCAGGCCGTCGAGCTGGCGGGTGTCCTCGGCGAAGTCGAGCGCGGTGCGAGCGGCGAGCTCGTCCGGGTCGAGGCCGTGCGTCGCGGCATGCGTCGCGGCGACCTCGTCGAGGAGGCTCACTCGACCCGCTCCCAGGTCGGTGTGCGGATCGTCTCGACGTGGCCCGTGACGGTGACCGGGTCGCCGTCGGACTTGTGTCCACGGGCCGCCGCCCAGTAGCGCCGACGCTCCGCGTGCCACGCCTCTTGCTTCTGCACGGTGGTGATCGCCGCCCGCGCCGGTCCGGGCGCTGTGTACGGCCCGTGGCAGTACGTGTAAACGCGCTCGGCCCGGTCGGCGGTGGCTGGGTGGGTCTCGGTGATGACCGCCCGGAAGAGGGGGTCGTCCTCGCGGATGTGACGCGGCATCAGCGTTCCCCGGCCGTGTGCTTCAGCACGAGACCCAGCGCCACTGCACTAAGCACGATCGGAAGCGTCCAGAAAGGGATGAGGCCGAAGAGACCCCCCACCGCGGCAAGGACGCTTGCCCCGAGCACTGCATATGCGAGATCGCGCTGCCTCATTCGCCACTCCCGTTGCTCGCCGTCAGCCGGCCGACCAGAGCGGACAGCCACGCGCTGACGACGAGCGCAGGGCCGAAGCCGATCGTCGGCAGGTCCGGCAGCCACTCGGCGCGCACCACGCCCACACTAATCATGAGCGCCCAGCCGATGAGGAGGAGGCGTAGAGCGCCAAGGGTGAATGCGGTGAACAGAGTCACTGGACACCCCCGGAGACGAAGTTCAGCGGGTCGGTGCCGTCCGCGTTGTCGGCGGCGTTGAGCACGGCGGCGGCCCACGCGCGGGCTCGAGCGGGCGAGGCGAGCACCTGCATGACCTCGCCGGACGCGGTCCGGGCCTCGAAGCCGACCATCGGCCGGCCGTCGGCGCCCGCGGTGACCTTCGCCCCGCGCACGAAGAGGTGGTCGCCGGGAGCGACTTCGCATTGCAGGATCGCACCGTCGCCGACGGGCTCGTGCGTGTCGCCGGTCGGCGCGGTGCTGTCGTCGCCGAGGAGGAACGTCGCGGCGGCCATTCCGAGGTAGGCCCGCTCGGCGGCCGTCATGCCGCGCCGGGACGGGATGCCGGCGCTCGCCTGGTCGACGTAGGCGAGCCCAGCGGCGAGAGCTTCTTCGCGGGTCACTTGCCCTCCTCGGTCGTCGTCTCGTCGGTGGTGGGCTCCTCGGTCGGCAGGCTCTCCAGCGCGAGCGTGAGCGCCTCCCGGATCTCCGACACGGTGCTGACGCCGCCCCCGGCGCGCACGGACGCGCGGAGGTCGTCGTCGCCCTCGTCGCCCTTGAAGAACTCGATCAGGACGTACGGCTTCAGGCCGAGCAAGACCTGTTGCAGCTCGATGGTCACGGGCACGGTTCGGCCTCCTGGGGTGCGACGGGAAGGATGCGGAGGTCGGCCTCGCGGACGTGCGTGAGGCCGCAGAAGCAGGAGAAGTAGGGCTTCGCACAGACGGTCTTGCCGACGACCGCGACGCGGCCCTCTGCAATCCAGTCCGGGCAGAAGCGCGTGTAGGGGCTGTCGGGCTCGGAGACGTCGTAGCCGGGAGCGCGCCCCCGGCGCCCGGCCCGCACGACACGCGCGAGGCCGGGGCCGAAGGTGGTCAGGAGCGTCCCGGGCGCCAGGCTCACGCCCACGCGCCCGTGAGGAAGTGCACGGACTGCCAGGCCAGGAAAGCCAGGAGCACCACGCGGC
>CAKUMG010001085.1 GCA_934667465.1 uncultured Actinoplanes sp.
CACCCAGGTCGAGCTGGACCGCGATGCGGCGGGAGACCAGCAGGGCCGCGGCGGGCGCGGGCAGCGGGGGCAGGGCGGTGGCCGCGGTCGCGTCGCGGTGGGCGGCGCTCAGGTCGCCCAGGCGGCGGGACACGGAGGACCGTTGCGAGAGCGCGATGGCCCGCCCGGCGTCGTCGCCCCCGCGGGCGGCCACGTCGAGGGCCAGCGTGCAGCCCGCATGTGCCGCGGCCAGGTCGTCGGCATCCGCGAGCCGGCGCAGGGCGCGCAGATAGCGAGGCAGGTCGTCGGGGCTCCTCGGGGGGTCGAGGGGCACCGGGCGGTGGTTGCGGACTGTGATGTCCCAGCCTCGGTCCGCCAACCTCGGCCGTTCGTCACGGACGGTCATGCAGCCTCTGTACCCCTCCCGGCACTCGAGCCACCATGGACGATCCCCGTACGGGTAAGGCTTTCCCAGAATTCTCCGGAGCACAATGTGAGTGGGTAAAGAGTCGTGGATCACATTGCCGCATCTGCGGGGCTCAGACGGGTTTGCTCCTTGCATCTGCGGCTCTAGGCTGGCGTCTGTGACGACGTACCGGATCGGCGAGGCCGCGGAGCTCCTCGGCGTCAGCGCGGACACCGTGCGGCGCTGGGTCGACGCCGAGCGGCTCGAGGCGGTCCGCGACAACCAGGGGCACCGCAGCATCGCGGGCGCCGCGCTGGCCGCGTTCGCCCGGTCCCTGGCCGACGATCCGGGCCTGGGCGCGCACCGCTCGTCGGCGCGCAACCGGCTCCGCGGCATCGTCACGGCCATCGCGCGCGACACCGTGATGGCGCAGGTGGACATCCAGGCGGGCCCGTTCCGGGTGGTGTCGCTGATGAGCCGCGAGGCCGTCGACGACCTCGGGCTGGAGGTCGGGTCGGTGGCGACGGCAGTGATCAAGTCGACGACGGTGGTCGTGGAGCGAGGGGACGGCTCATGAGGGTGCGCCTGGCAGCGGCCGCGGCACTGGCCGCCGCACTGGTCACGACGGGGTGCGGCAGCGGCAGCAGTGACGACGGGGGGACGGCCGGCGGCGGCGGCAGCCCGGGCACCGGCGCGCGGGGCACGGTCACCGTGCTCGCCGCGGCGTCGCTCACCGAGTCGTTCGACGAGATCGGCACGCTGTTCGAGGAGCGCAACCCGAACCTCGACGTGACTTTCTCGTACGGGGGCAGTTCCGGCCTGGCGCAGCAGATCGCCAACGGCGCACCGGCCGACGTCTTCGCCGCCGCCAGCGACGCCACCTTGAAGACCGTCGGCGACGACGCCGGCACGCCCGCCGTCTTCGCGAAGAACCAGCTCGTGATCGCCGTGGCCAAGGGCAACCCGAAGGGCATCACGTCGCTGGCCGCCCTGGCGAAGCCCGATCTCAAGGTCGCGCTCTGCGCCGAGCAGGTGCCCTGCGGCGCCGCGGCCACCAAGGCGCTGGGCGGCGTGAGCGTCACGCCGGTCACCCTCGAACAGGACGTCAAGGCCGCGCTCGCCAAGGTCAAGCTCGGCGAGGTGGACGCGGCCCTGGTCTACCGCACGGACGCCCGCGCCGCCGCGACCGACGTGGACGGCGTCGAGTTCCCCGAGTCCGCGCAGGCGGTCAACGACTACCCGATCGCCGCGCTGAAGGACGCCCCCAACCCGGAGGGCGCGCGGGCGTTCGTGACGTTCGTGCAGTCCGCCGAGGCCCAGCAGGTGCTGGCCGACGCAGGGTTCCAGCGGCCCTGAGCACGCCGCGCCGCCGGGCACCCCTGATCCTGGCGATCCCCGCGATCGCCGGGCTCTTGTTCCTGGTCCTCCCCCTGGCCGGCCTCGTGCTGCGCGCGCCCTGGGCGACGCTGCCCGAGCGGCTGACCCAGCCCGGCGTGCTCGCCGCGCTGCGGTTGTCGCTGCTCACGGCCACGCTGGCGACGCTCGTGTGCCTGCTGCTGGGCGTACCGCTGGCGTGGCTCCTGGCCCGGACCACGTTCCGCGGCCGCAAGCTGGTCCGGGCGCTCGTCACCGTGCCGCTGGTGCTGCCGCCCGTGGTCGGCGGCGTCGCCCTGCTGCTGGTCTTCGGCCGCCGGGGCCTGGTCGGCGAGTGGCTGGACACCACGTTCGGGTTCACGCTGCCGTTCACCACCGCGGGCGTGGTCGTCGCCGAGGCGTTCGTGGCCATGCCGTTCCTGGTGATCGCCGTCGAGGGGGCGCTGCGCGGGGCGGACTCCCGCTACGAGGAGGCCGCCGCGACGCTGGGGGCGAGCCGCTGGACCGCGTTCCGCCGGGTCACGCTGCCGCTCATCGGGCCGGGGGTCGCGGCCGGTGCGGTGCTGTGCTGGGCGCGGGCGCTGGGCGAGTTCGGCGCCACGATCACGTTCGCGGGCAACTTCCCGGAGCGTACGCAGACCATGCCGCTCGCCGTGTATCTGGCGCTCGAGCAGGATCTCGACGCGGCGATCGTGCTCAGCCTGGTGCTGCTGGTCGTCTCGGTCGTGATCCTCGCCGCCCTGCGCGACCGCTGGGTGGGCGCGGCATGACGTCCTCCCGCGCCGCATGGGGCGCCGGACGCGGAGATGCGGCATGACCCTGGACGCACATCTCGTCGTACGCCGGACAGGTTTCACGCTCGACGCCACGCTGACCGCCGGCGACGGGGAGGTCGTGGCGCTGCTCGGCCCGAACGGCGCGGGCAAGACGACGGCGCTGCGGGCGCTGGCCGGCCTGGAG
>CAKUMG010001086.1 GCA_934667465.1 uncultured Actinoplanes sp.
AGGCGGACGGGGCCGGCGGGGATGGGGAAGCGGAAGAGGTGGTACGGGTATTCGCGCTCGTCCTCACCGCCGGTGTACTGGGCCTGGCGGTGCAGCTGGTTCGCGGTCACGTAGAGGTAGCCGTCGGCGACTGACATGGTGTCGGGCCACAGCAGCCGCGGGTCCTGGACCAGGGTGTCGATGGTGCCGTCGGGCAGGCGGCGGAGGACGGCGTTGTGTTCGGGGCTGGTCAGGTAGAGCGTGCCCTTGTCGTCCGTCTCCAGACCGTCGGAGATGCCCTGTTTGTCGCCCTCGTCGCGGACCGTCGCGGCCACGTCGGCATCGGTGACCGTACGGTCGCGGAGCGCCGCCGTGTCGACGCTGTACCAGTGGCGGGAGGCGAGCGGGCAGTACCAGAGGCGGTCACCGCCGGCGGAGATCGCGATGCCGTCCGCGCCCATCGTGACCGGCTGCGGGGAGTCGCCGGAGCGGTCCTGGAAAGGCCGGCCTTCGACCTGCGGAACCAGATCCAGCACGGCCTTGGTGGACGGGTGGTCGTGCAGGCGGCGCCAGGCCGTGCCGCTGGTCAGGTCGACGACGATGATGCCGTTGGGACCCTGGTCCGAGGAGTCGGTGATGTACGCGGTGTTGTGCCGCAGGTCGAACCGGACGTCGTTCAGGTACGTCGTCGGTAGAGCGGTGCCCGGGTCGAGGACGATGGTGCGCTCGACCGTGTCCGTGGCGAGGTCGATGCAGACCAGCTTCGGGCCGCCGAACGTGGTGGGGGCGAACATCGGCGCGCCGGTGTCGAGCACCCAGAGCCGGTCCGCGGGGTCCACGACGATGCTCTGCACCGAGACGAACGCCTTGGGGTCGTCGTCGCCGGACGGGCTGTTCCACGCCTGGTCGGGATAGGGGACCACGGCGCCGTCGCGGATTTCGGCGACGGTGAAGGGCACGTCGTCGCCCCACTTGGGGAAGTTGACGAAGACCCGGCCGGCCGCGGAGACGCTGACCCCGGTCGGCATCGGGCCGCTGTCGAAGCTGTGCACCGTCTCCAGTTCGCTCATGGCCGCCGGTTACCCGACGGCCATGAGATGAAAACAGTTCAGGCGCCCCAGCCGGCCTGCTCGCCACCGACCCGGTCGGCAACGATCTTCTCCTGGTAACCGCTGCGCTTGTACGCACCCACCGGATCCGGGTCCAGGCCCGCGTCCGTCCGCACGTCCGCGAGCAGCGGCCGTACATCCGTGTTGTAGGCGTCCATCAGCACCGCGTTGGCCTCGAGCACGTCGCCCTCGGTCTGTGCCCTGGTCAGCGCGTCGCGGTCGACCAGCAGCGCCTTGGCGGTGGCCTCCTGGATGTTGAGGATCGAGCGGATGATCGCCGGGATCTTCGTCTCGATGTTGTGGCACTGGTCGAGCATGAAATTGATGCCGTACGCGGGGTCGAGCGCATTCCCGCGGACGATCTCGTACATGATGCGGAACAGCTGGAACGGGTCAGCGGCACCGGCCATCAGGTCGTCGTCCGCGTAGAAGCGGCTGTTGAAGTCGAACGCGCCCAGCTTCCGCTGCCGCAGCAGGAACGCCACGATGAACTCGATGTTGGTGCCCGGCGCGTGGTGGCCCGTGTCGATGCAGACCGTGGCCTTCTCGCCGAGCTCGAGGCAGTGCGCGTAGGACGTGCCCCAGTCCGGGATGTCCGTGGCGTAGAACGCCGGCTCGAACAGCTTGTACTCCAGCAGGATGCGCTGGTCGTCGCCGAGCCGGTCGTACGCCTCGCGCAGGGCCGCCGCCAGCCGGTCCTGGCGGCTGCGCAGGTCGTCCTGGCCGGGGTAGTTGATGCCGTCGGAGAACCACAGCTTGAGGTCGCGCGAGCCGGTCGCGTCCATGATGTCGATCGCCTCGAGCAGGTGGTCCGTGGCCTTGCGGCGGATACCGGCGTCGGGGTTGGTGACCGAGCCCAGCTTGTAGTCGTCGTCCTGGAAGACGTTGGTGTTGATGGCGCCGATGCCGACCCCGAGCGAGCCCGCGTACGCCGCCAGGTCGCCGTAGTCGTCCACCTTGTCCCACGGGATGTGCAGCGCGACCGTGGGCGCCACACCCGTGTACTTGTGCACGACGGCGGCGTCGGCGATCTTCTCCCGCGGGTCGCGCGGGACGCCCGGCTGGGCGAAGACCTTGAAGCGGGTGCCGGAGTTGCCGAAGGCCCAGGACGGGGTCTCGACCCGCTGCGCGGCGAGCGCGCGCTTGACTGCTGCCAGGTCGGTCATCACATCACTTACTCTCTGAGTCGTGACCGAGGTGGAAGACCTCGGTCAGCAGGGGAAAGCCCTCTGCGGGGGTCGTGCCGGCGAAGAACGGCGCCATCTCGGCCTGCCAGCGGGTGTTCACGTCCGTGGCCTCCATCGCCGCCTGCGACGCGGCCAGGTCGTCGGCTTCGACATAGCCGACGAGCAGCCCGTCCGCGCGGAGGAAGAGCGAGTAGTTGCGCCAGCCGGTGGCCCGGAGTGCGTCCTGCATCTCGGGCCACACGGCTCGGTGCCGCTCCACGTACTCGTCCAGGTGTTCGGGCCGTACCTGGAGCTGGAAGCAGTAGCGGGGCATGCTCAGAAGTCGAACTGGTCGATGTTGTCGGCGGTGAACTCGGTCGGCGGGCCGAGCACGATCTCGCCGTCCGCCGCGATCGTGTAGTCGCCGAGCTTGCCGGCGGTGAACTTCTCGCCCTCGGCC
>CAKUMG010001087.1 GCA_934667465.1 uncultured Actinoplanes sp.
GCGCTCGGGCGAGCTGCTCGCCTTGGCGAGGGCCTTCTCCAGGCGGCGGCGGGTGTCGGCGACCAGGCGGTTGCTGTCGCCGACGCGGTAGCCGCCGGTGAGCATGAGCGGGCGGTCCGGGTCGTCGTCCTCGTACCCCGTCAGCGACTCGAGCTGGTCGAAGATGTGCGCGCCCGACGGTGTCGTGCGGGCGCCGGTGTCGAAGTCCTGGAACGAGACGTACGGGTAGGTGCCGCCGGCCGCGAGGCCCTGCACCGCCGCGGCCGTCGCCGAGCTGTTCATCACCGCGTTGCGGCCGCGGCCGAACTTGAACGCGCCGGTCTTGCTGTCCGTGCCGACGGCGTGCCCGGTGACGGCGATCGGCAGGCCGCTGGTGCCGGCCAGCTGCACGGCCCGGTTGACGGCGTTCTGCAGCGCGCTGTTCGGGGTGGAGCTGGGGGTGTTGACACCGACGACGAACGCGACCCGGGTGTCCGGGTCCAGCCCGGCGGTGATCGAGCGGAGCACCTGCGGCAGGTCTTCGACGTCGCTCGCCGGGACCATCACGTTGACCACGAACGCCATCGGCGCCCGGTCGGTGATCAGCGCGTTCCGGATGCCCCGGTACGTGCCGGGGTTGACGTCGCGCTGCCGGCTGATCAACCGGTCGAACGCCGCGTTCCGGCCGCCCGGAATGCTCGGCGGGGGTGCGGGCCGGGTGGCGTCGAGGTCGTGGTCGACGCGGGTGTCGTTGTCGGTCAGCTCGGTCTGGGCGACTGCGGCGATCTGGTCGAGGTGGCGTTGCTGGAGTTCGGGGGTGCTGTCGGTCATCAGCGAGTTGTCCTGGTGGACACCTGCTGAGGTTTCGTCGCGGTTGAAGACGCGGAGGCCGTCGACGTATTCGTCGCGCAGGCCGAGGTAGTGGCCGATCTCGTGGGCGAAGTCGTTGTCGGAGCCGCTCGTGGACCAGTTGGTCTGATCCGTCGGCGGGGCGTCAGAGCCGAAGAGCTTGACGTCTGCGTGGGCTTCCGCCGAATTTGTCACGAATTCGATGTGGACGTTGAGGCGGTCGTTGCCGATCTGGTGGCCCTGGTTGAAGGCCTGGTTGACGGCGTTCTGGACGCGGTTGCGGACGTCGGCTTCCTGCTCGCGCGCTGTGTCGTCCTGCGGGTTCAGGTGGACCTTGACGGTGAAGTCTTGGACGCCGTCAAACACTCTGTGGTCGTAGGCGATCGGGCCGTCGTAGTGGTCCAGGTTGATGCGAGGGCGGTCGGTCGTCGGGACGTCGAGGCCGGCTGCGGCGTACGAGCGGGCCACGATGTCGGGCACGCCGTGCGCGATGGGGGCGCGTTCGATGACGTCGTAGGCGCTCGTGTTGGCGTGGCGCGGGGGCGTGGCGGCGCGCTGGTTCGCGTACGGGTCGGTGGGGGTGGTGGTGTTGGGTGCGGGGGCCGGGTTGGTGCTGACCGGCGCGGGGCGCCTCGAACGGTACGGGCTGTACCCGACCAGGCCGTTCTTCGTGGCGCGCCGGACGTGGACCTCGCTGCGGGAGCCGGTCACCGTGTGCCGGGTCGTCGTGCCGTCCGGGTCGTGCACGACGATGTCGACGCCGAGCGCGCGGGCGGCCGCGGCGGTGACCACGTCGTACGCGTTGCGCAGTCGCTCGCGCTCGCGGCTGCTGTCCTCGGCGTGGTCGGCGTCGGGAACGTACGCGCCCGTCTCGGCGCGCGGGGCACCGACGGCGGCGACGACGAAGTGCCCGTTCTGGTACGGGTTCCGGGAGCGACGGCCGGCGAAGCCCTCCAGGGCGCTCTTGCCGGCGTTCTTCCCCTCCGACAGGGTGAGGTCGCGGATCTTCCGGGGGCTGTGGTCCACGCTGTCGGCGAGCGCGGCGTAGATCGAGTCGCTGCGGACCTTCGTGCCGCTCGCCATGACCTTGGCCGCGGCGAACTCCTGCTGCACGGTGTAGGCGTTGCTCGACATCGACAGCTGCTGCGCGGCGTAGACCTTCTGGCTCGGCGGCAGCCCGACGGTGGCGTCCGTGCCGGGCGTGCCGAGCGAGATGGACGGGCTCAGCGTGTTGTGCAGCTGCCCGCCGAGCTGGTGCCGCGCCGCGGGCGACGTCGGAGCCCACGCCGGGGCGGGCGCGTAGGAGTAGGGCGCGGGTGTCTGCGAGTAGGACGACATGCCGCCGGGGTAGGTGACCGGCTGGGCGTAAGGGTTGGCGGTGGCAGCGTTGCTCGCGGCGTAGCCGGTCAGGCCGATGCCGGACTTGGCGGCCTTGGCGTTCCGCGGGCCGCCCGGGACCTGGTTCTGCGCGTCGTAGCCGAAGAACTGCCCGGGGACGTTCTGCATGTTCGTGTGGGTCTGCGGCAGCGGCCTGTTCTGGATGAACGTCGCGGCAAGGCGGGACAGGTCGGTCGGCACCGCGGAGCGCGCGTAGTCGACCATGAAGCCCTGACCGCGGCTCGGGTGCCGGTTGTTCTGTGAGTCCACCTGCAGCTGGCCGCGCTGCACCTCGGTCGGTAGCTGCTGGATCGAGGCATAGCCGTAGTCGGCCGCGAGCTCCTGCGCATAGGCGCGGTGCAGGCTCGTGCCGAGCTGCCCGAACTCGGCGCCGCCGTCACCGAACTGCACGTCGTGGTTGCCCTGCACGAGCAGGCCGTCGACGAAGAGGTTCGGCTCGGGGGCGTACGGGAGCAGGGGGTGGATCTGCTTCTGGCGGTCGCGGGT
>CAKUMG010001088.1 GCA_934667465.1 uncultured Actinoplanes sp.
TCACCCACGCCGAGGGGACGGCGGCCGCCGCCAGCACCGTCGCCCGCACCGTGCGGGCCGGCAGCGGCCAGTTCGCCCGGGCCCCGCAGCCCGGGTTGGCCCCGAACACGGTGGTCCTCGTCCTCGGCGATGACTTCCTCTGCACCAACCCGGCGCGGATCGGCCGCGCGCTCGACACCTCCGGCGGGGTCACCGGCGGGTGGAGCCCGTGGACCGAGGTGCCCGACTGGTTCCCGTGGTTCAACCAGGAGGCCGGCCTGGCGGTCGCCGAGTTCGACGGCCGCCCCGCGCTGGTGGTGCTGATGGTCGACGCGCCGGCCGGCAAGAACGACGCCTACTACCGGATCGGCCGCGGCCTCGAGCCCACCGGCAGGGTCGCCGAGGGGTGGAGCCCGTGGATCCCGGTGCCCGACTGGTTCTTCTGGGAGAACCAGGGTGCCGGCGTGACGGTCGCGGACCTCGACGGCGACGGGCGCCCCGAGCTGCTCGTCTTCGCCGTGGACAACCCGGTCGGCGCGAACCAGGGCTTCTACCAGATCGGCTGGGGCCTCGAGCCCGGCGGCGGGGTCGCGGACGGCTGGAGCGCGTGGACCGCGGTGCCGGACTGGTTCTTCTGGGAGAACGAGGGCGCCGGGGTGGCGCTGGCCGACCTCGGCGGCGCGCGCCTCGAGCTGATGCTCGTGGTCGCCGACGCGCCGATGGGCCCCAACCAGGGCTTCTACCGCGCCGTCGACCTGCATCTCGACCTCGACCACGCGCGCCGGGCCGGCGTCTGGCGGTTGCAGACGGAGACCTCGGGCAGCCTCGCCATCCACGCCGCGGCCCTGCACACCGACGAGATCCTGTTCTTCTCCGGGACGAGCAACAACCCGCAGAACATCGGTACGGCGTTCCGGGGCGTGCACTGGCATCCGTTCACGCACGCGGTCAGCGACGCGGGGGTGCCCGCGGACTTCTTCTGCGCGGGCCACGCCCAGCTCCGGGACGGCCGGCTGCTGGTCGCGGGCGGGACCAAGGACTACGACTTCGGTCACCCCTTCCACGGGCTGAAGGACAGCTATGTGTACGCGCCGGAGGCGCAGCGCTGGGACCGGCAGCCCGACATGGCGGGGGGCCGCTGGTACCCCACGCTCGTGACGCTGTCCGACGGGCACGTGGTCGCGTTCGCGGGGCTCGACGAGGACGGGAAGCTGAACCTCGTACCGGAGATCTGGTCCGAGGACCACGGCTGGGAGAAGCTGCCCGACCAGCGGGAGTGGACGGCCGAGCCGCCCGACAGCTCCCGCCGCGTGCCGAACTACGCCCAGCTCTACCTGATGCGCGACGGGCGGCTGTTCTTCTCCGGCGGCTGCTACGGCGGCAACGAGGGGCTCGGCCCGTGCCTGATCGACATCGCCGCCCGCTCGTTCCGGGCGGTCGGCGGCCTGCACGACCACGCCGAACGGGACCACCGCAACCAGGCCGCGAGCGTGCTGCTGCCCCCGGCCCAGGAGCAGCGCGTCATGCTCATCGGCGGCGGCGAGGACTTCGGCCACCACGGCCGGCACGCCATCGACAAGGTCAACATCGTGGACCTGACCGCTGCCGACCCGGAGTACCGGGCGGCGCCCCCGCTGCACCAGGCCCGCATGCACCACGGCGCGGTGCTCCTGCCGGACCGCACGGTGCTGGTCACGGGCGGCAGCGGCGCCGACGAGGACCGGCACCTGGCGGTCAACGAGGCGGAGACCTACGACCCGCGTACGGACACCTGGACGCTCGGTGCCATCGCCCGCGTGACCCGCCTCTACCACTCCGTCGCCGTGCTCCTGGCCGACGGCACGGTGGTCACGGCCGGGTCCAACCCCGACCGCGGCGACGAGGAGTACCGGCTCGAGCGCTACTACCCGCCGTACCTGTTCCGCGGCCACCGCCCGGTCATCACCGACGCCCCCGCCCACCTGCACCACGGCGACCAGATCCGGGTCACCACCCCGGAGGCGGGCGACATCAGGTGGATCAACCTCACCCGCGCGGGCAGCACCACCCACTGCCTCAACACCGACCAGCGCCTGATCGACGTCCCGTTCGTCCGCGCCGGCGACACGACCCTGACCGCCGACGTGCCGGCCTCGCCGAACCTGGCGCCGCCCGGCCACTACATGCTGACCGTCACCGACACCGCGGGCGTGCCGTCGGTCGCCCGCTGGGTCCAGCTCGGCCACTGAGGCCGGCTATCGCGCGCTGACCGCGCCTGCCAGGGCCACGACCAGTTCGAGGAAGGTGGCCAGGGCGGGCGCGGGCGGCGTGTCCCGGGTGACTGCGACGAGGCGGCGCCCGAGGGTGACGTCGGCCAGGTCGCGCACGGCGACGGCGGGGTCGGCGGCCGGCAGGGCCAGCGGCGGCATCAGCGCGACGGCCAGCCCGGCGCGCACGAGCTCGAGCTGCAGGTCCGAGTCGTTGGACCGGTGCCGCAGGTCGGGGTCGTACCCGCCGAGCGCCCGGCACGTCCCGACGACCATCGCGTGATGGCCGGTTCCCTCCGCGGACGCCGTCCAGACCTCGTCGCGCAGCCGCTGCAGGGCCACCGGCCCTCCGTCGCGGGCGAGCGGGTGCGCGGCGGGCAGCACCACCTTGATCGGCTCCTCGAGCAGCACCGTGAACCGCATGCCGGGCGGGCGGGGCCGGGGGTGGCCGTCGTACTCGTCGCCGACGACCAGGTCCACCGCGCCC
>CAKUMG010001089.1 GCA_934667465.1 uncultured Actinoplanes sp.
TCCCCACGCTGCACGCCCGCGTCGGCGAGACGCTCTATCTGCACGCCTCCAGCGGCGGCCGGCTCGGCCTGACCGCCTCCGGGGGCGACGTCCCCATCTGCGTCTCCGTGACCCTGCTCGACGGGCTGGTCTTCGCCCGCTCGCAGTTCAACCACAGCGCCAACTACCGGTCGGTGGTCGCGATGGGCGCCGCCCGGCTGGTCACGGACGAGGCGGAGCAGAGCGCCGCGATGACGGCGCTGGTGGACAAGGTGGCCGCCGGCAGGTCCGCCGACAGCCGGCCCCCGACACCCCGCGAGTGGGCGGCGACGGCGGTCCTCGCACTGCCGTTGAGAGAGGTTTCCGTACGCATCCGCGCCGCGGGCACCGTCGACGACGAACCCGACCTGCACCTCCCCCACTGGGCCGGCGTCGTACCCCTGCGGCAGGTGGCCGGCCCGCCCGAGCCCGCCGGGGGCGCACCGGCGTATCTTCCGGGCGCGCCCACGTCACTCTGGCTCACGGCCGAGCCGATGACCGGGCGCCACGTCCGCCTCGAGCCCCTGACCCCGGCGCACGTGGACGGTCTCGTGGCGGCCCTGGACGACGACGAGGCGTGGCGGCACCTGCCCTACCGGGCGGCGTCCCCGGCGGAGATGACCGCCCAGGTGGCACTCGCCGAGCAGCAGCGCTGGGCGGGCGAGCGGGTGGCGTGGGCCCAGTGCGACCCGCGGACCGGCGAGGTGATGGGCATCACGAGTTATCACGACGTCGACCCGGCGGGCGGCGCGCTCGGCATCGGGCACACGATCCTGGGCCCCCGCTGGTGGCGTACCGGCGTCAACACCGAGGCGAAGCTGCTGCTGCTCACCCGCGCCTTCGAGGTGCTCGGTGCCGGGCGCGTCTTCTGGTACACCGACATCCGCAATGAGCGCTCGCAACGGGCGATCGCCCGCCTGGGTGCGAGCCGCGACGGCCTGATCCGCCGGCACCGGCTGCGCCCGGACGGCACCTGGCGCGACACGGTCCTGTTCGCGATGACGGCCGAGGAGTGGCCGGCCGCCCGCGACCGCCTCCACGCCCGCCTGGCCGCGGGTTGAGCCGCCCCGCCCGCGGCCGGGTTCAAGGCCGCGGGCCGGGCGTCGCGCGGGAAAAGGCCGCGGGGAAGCTGCGGCCGAAGGACGCCGGAGGGACGGGCTCAGACGGTGGCGGGAACCGCGGCGGCCGGGGCAGCCGCGCGCCGCCGCCGGGCGAGGACGGCGTCGAGCGACCACGGCCCCGCCCCCAGCACGGCGATGACCAGGAACGACCAGGCGTACAGGGCGGAGCTGACGCCCCCGTTCTGCAGCGGCACGAGCGCGTCGGGCTGGTGCACGACGAAGTACGCGTACGCCATCGAGCCGGAGGCGAGCAGCGCCGCCGGCCGGGCGAACAGGCCGACCATCACGAGCAGGCCGCAGACGAGCTGGATGAGGCCCGCGTACCAGCCGGGCC
Source organism: uncultured Actinoplanes sp. (assembly GCA_934667465.1). Lineage (GTDB taxonomy): Bacteria > Actinomycetota > Actinomycetes > Mycobacteriales > Micromonosporaceae > Actinoplanes. The sequence goes on from CAKUMG010001089.1 coordinate 1,474, forward strand.
AGGCGCCGAGCTCGGCTGCCGAGCCGGATCCACCGGCGCCGCCGAAGAGGCCGAAGATCGAGGCGGCTCCGTGAAAGCTGAACAGGAGTCCGATCACGATCCGGAAGACGGACCAGACGGGTCCGGCGAATCGGGGGGTGTCCATGGTGCTCCTTCGCAGTAGGGGCTGCGTTACTGCCCGTACCGTAAAAGGTTGAAGTTGCAACAACAAGCCATCGATGCAATTTAATGAGTGACGATCTCGTGACAGAGATTTCGGGCAGGTTGCACCCGCTGCTCAGGGCGCCTGCGGCCCGGGTCGGCGGAAATTGCCTGGAGATCGGCTGAGAGAAATGAGTCAGCGGGTACGCGGCAGGGCCTCGCGCAGCGCCGCCACGGCGTCGCCCGGGTCGCTCGTCTCGTGATCGAGGCGGAACCGTGCGTAGGCGTCCCAGGCCTTCCGCAGGAAACCCCCGTGCCGCTCGAACTCGAGGATCACCTCGGTGCCCTCGGCGTCGGCGACGAACGTGAGCTCCATCTCGTCCATGACCCGCGCCCAGTGCTGCGGCGGGGTGAACTCGATCTCCTGATAGAACGGCAGCTCCAGCCGTACGCCGTAGATCGCGCCCCGCTCGACGTCGGCGTGCCGCAGGTGGAAGCCCTCGGTCGCGAGCGCCTCGAGCACCCGCTCCTGGGCCGGCAGCGGATGGACCTCCAGCACCTCCGCGTCGTTCCAGTCGGACCCGTCGCCGGCCACCAGCTCGGTACGCAGATCGAGGCACATGCCCGTCAGCCGGTGCCCGTAGGCGTAACTCACCGGCGTCTCCCACGGCGGCGTGATGGTGAACGGGATGTCCTGGTGTTCCCGCGCCGCCAGCGTGAACCCCGCGGCGACCCAGGCGCGGTGGAACTCGAGCATCGCGTCGCCGTCCTCGGCCTCCACCCGGGTCACCAGCCCGACCGCGATCGTGTCCACCGCGAGGTCGTGCTCGCCGCCCTCGAGCCGGACCGCGCCCATGATCGGCTCGCCCGGGTAGGCGGCCGTGGTGGGCAGCGCCGTGGTGACCTTGGGGCCGTCCAGCCCGAACGAGTGCAGCACCTGGTCGAAGTTCACCCTCGCATGATGACGAAAGGCCGGCCGGGGCGAGCCCCGACCGGCCTTTTCACTCCCGAAAGGGATCAGCGCATCCGGCGGCCGACCGGGATCGGGTCGGTCTCGTCGTCGAACTCGCCGATGACCTGCTCCAGCAGGTCCTCGA
>CAKUMG010001090.1 GCA_934667465.1 uncultured Actinoplanes sp.
GTCTCGACATCGAGGTCGGGCCCGGCGCGCACCTGACCGTCCACAGTGTTGCAGCGCAGCTGGCGCTGCCGGGACGCGAAGGGCTGCCGGCGTCGCGCTTCGAGATCCACGCGTCGGTCGCGGCGGGCGGCACGCTGATCTGGGCGCCGGAACCGCTGATCGCCGCGGCCGGCTGCGACCACCGGGCCGTCACGGTGGTCGACGTCGCGGAGGGTGGCTGCCTGCACTGGCGTGACGATCTGGTGTGCGGGCGCCACGGCGAGCCGGCGGGGGACGTGACCACGGAGCTGACGGTGCGGTACGGGGGGCGTACGGCGTACCGCCATGATCTTGCAGTGGGCCCGCGGGCGCCGGCCTGGTCGGGGGCGGCGGTGCTGGGCGGGGCGCAAGCGTTCGGGACCGTGGTGCTGCTGGGCGTCTCTCCCCGGGCCCAAGCGCTGGAAGGGGAGGCGGCGCTGATGTCGCTGGCCGGATCCGGGGCGGTGGCCGCCGCCGCAGGCGCGGACATCCGCGACGTGCGGCGGGCGCTCGATCCCCTGCTGCCGGAAGTGCCCGCGGTTGGCATACTGGGCGGCGGCTGACGGGAGGATCTTGGTGAGGAAGCTGCTGCTTGCCGGTGTCGTGCTGCTCGCGGGATGCACCGGCGGTGAGACGCCGGCGCCGTCACCGAGCCCGGCCACCTCACCGGCCCCGGTCTCCACCGCCGCGCCGCTGCGGCTCGCGCCGCAGCCGCTCTGGTCCGGCACGCTGCGCGACAAGGGCCTGCCCTACCGTGGCGTGATGCGCGTGTCGCTGGTCGGTGACGGGCTGCTGATCGCCGCCGACGGCAGGGAGAGCGCCTACGGGCTGGCGGACGCCCGCACCGGCGAACTGCGCTGGTCGGTGAAGCACGCCGCCGCGCGCAACACGGCCCGGTCGATCCTGACCGGCGACCCGGACGGCGACTGGACCCTGGTCGCCAACTATGCGAGCAAGAAGGGCGACGAGACCACCCAGGGGATCCTCGGCTACTCCGGTACGGACGGCACGGTCCGCTGGCAGATCCCGCTGGCGAGGCATCGCGACGCCGATACCGAGAAGTTCGAGGTGCGGCTCGGCGCGGCCGACGGCGACACGTTCTGGGCCGCCGTCGACACGGGTGTCGGCAAGGAGATCACCGAGACCCGGATGGAGGCGTGGGACGTCGCCTCGCGCCGCAAGCTCTGGACCGTCGACGGCGCGCAGCCGGTCGCGGTCGCCGGCGACATCGTGCTCGGCACGCGGCCGGTCGTGCCGCACGCCCTGGCGAAGCGGGGGGTCGGCTTCGTCTCCGCGCACGACAGGCGTACCGGCAAGAAGATCTGGGACCTGAACGGCCGCTCCGAGCACAGCGACGTCGGATTCGCCGGGAACGGCCTGATCGTCGCCCCGCTCTGGGACACCTCCTTCGCGCTGCCCGGCCAGGACGGCACGGCGATCCTCGAGCTCGCCACCGGCGCCGAGCTGGGCCGGGAGGAGGTGGCGATCACCGACTGCAAGGTCTACGGCGACCGCCCGATCTGCTGGATGTACGGCCCGCAGTTCACCTTCGCGGAGATCGCCCCCGACGGCACCCGCACGCCCGTCCCGGGCGGCAAGCAATGCGACCGGTTCCTGCCGTGGCGCGAGCTCTACGTCTGCTCGCACTCCGGGGACGGCGAATCGTCCCAGCCCGTCGACCGGACCGGCGCCCTGGCGGGCCCGGCCATCCCCGGCGACGTGCACGCGACCAGCGACCGGCTCGTGGTCGTCGCGACCGGACCGGTCACCGGTGAGCGCACCTTCGCCGTCCACGAGACCGTTTCCTAGCGCCGTTCACGGACGGCGCCGCTCGTTCTCCGACAGATCCGCCGGTCGGTGCCGATAGGCGGGCCATGCGCTTCTCCCGCCTGGCGGCCGCGGCCGTGGCCGCCGTCCTGCTCGTGCCCGGGATCCCGGCCGCGGCCGCATCGCGGACCATGGGATATGCGGCCTCGCAGGCGGACTTCGCGAACCCGGGGCGGGGCTTCTTCACGTACACGGAGACGCACGTCGGCGCGGACCATGTGCCGTTGGACGCCGCCGCGCTCGCCGAGGCGCGGGTGTCGCAGGGGCGCAGCCTGGTGTTCCGGATCTTCTACCTCGAGCGCTACCAGGCCGTGGACACCGTTGCGAAGGCGGACCTCGCGCTGGTCGCCGCCGACTTCGCCGCGGCCCGGCGCGCCGGGGTGAAACTGGTGGTGCGATTCGCGTACAGCTCGGAATCCGGCGCGGATGCTCCCGTGGCCCGGGTGCTGCGGCACATCGCGCAGCTCAAGCCGCTGCTCACCGGGAACGCCGACGTGCTCACCGCGGTGCAGGCGGGGTTCGTCGGGCGGTGGGGCGAGTGGTACTACACGCAGCACTTCGCCTCCTGGGACAACCGGCGCAAGGTCGTGCAGGCGCTGCTCGCTGCGACCGCGCCGGCCACGGCCGTGCAGGTGCGGACCCCCGAGATCAAGCGCCGCCTGGCACCCGCGGTGGCCCGCGTCGGCATCCACGACGACTGCTTCCTGGCCGGCACCGACGACTACGGCACGTTCCAGGCCGCCGACGACCGCGCCTGGCTCGCCGCGCAGACCTCCCTGGTCGGCGGCGAGACGTGCGACCCGTCGTCGCGGTCCGGCTGGGCGAACGCGTCGAAGGAACTGGCCGCCTACCACTGGACCT
>CAKUMG010001091.1 GCA_934667465.1 uncultured Actinoplanes sp.
GATGCGGGCCGATCTGGCGGCGGCGCTGCTGCACGGGCCGCGGGTCGTCTTCCTCGACGAGCCGACCATCGGGCTCGACCTGGCGGTCAAGGACCGGGTGCGCGCGTTCCTGCGGCAGCTGCGCGACGAGGGCACCACGATCATGCTGACCAGCCACGACCTGCGCGACATCGAGGACGTCTGCCGCCGCCTGGTGATCATCGACGCCGGCCGGATCATCTTCGACGGCGACCTCGCCGCGCTCAAGGCGCTCGCGGAGTTCGACGGGTGGCTGGCCGCGCGGCTGGAGAGCGGGGAGCCCGGGCGCGACCCCCGGCTGGGCCGGCCGCTGTGGGAGGCACGGTTGTGGCACACGCTCGACACCGAGCTGCCCGCCGCCGAGATCCTGGCGCGGGCCGAGCGCACCGTGACCGAGGCCGGTGCGGAGCTGCGCGAGGCCGCGGCCGAGCTGGTGGGCGGGCCCGCGACCGACGAGACCGTGCGGCGGGCCCTCGACGCGCTCGCCCGCGAGCATCCGGACGACGGCACCATCGTCGATCTCGCCAAGGTCACCATGGCCGAGGCGACCGAGTTCGTGCGGTCGCACGACCTCGTGACGCTGCTCGACGACCCGTGCGTCATCGAGGAGATGCCGGAGTTCGCGCGCGGGGTCGCGGTGGCCTATTGCGACCCGCCCGGGGTTCTCGAAACGGCCGACCTGCCGACCTTCTACTGCATCTCGCCGCCGCCGGCCGGGTGGTCCGCGGCGCGGGTCGAGTCGTACTACCGCGAATACAACGACCACATGCTGCGCAATCTGACGGTGCACGAGGCGATGCCGGGGCATTTCCTGCAGCTGGCGCACGCGCGGCGGTTCCGGGGCGTCAATCGGGTCCGTGCCCTGGGCTGGTCCGGACCGTTCGTCGAGGGCTGGGCCGTCTATGCGGAGGAGTTGATGGCCGGTGCCGGATTCGGCGGCCCGGCGGTGCGCCTCCAGCAATTGAAGATGCGGCTGCGGATGAGCCTCAACGCCATCCTCGATCAGCGCGTGCATTGCGACGGGATGAGCGAGGAGGAGGCGATGGCTCTGCTGACCGGGGCCGGTTTCCAGGAAGAGGGGGAAGCCGCCGGGAAATGGCGGCGGGCGTTGCTGACCTCGACCCAGCTCTCCACCTATTTCGTGGGCTACACGGAGGTCGCGGAGATCGCGGGGGCCCGTCCTTTCGGTGCCACGCCGAAGGCCTGGCACGACGCGATGCTGTCGCACGGATCGCCGCCGCCGCGGCACCTGCGATTCCTGCTCGGGGTCTGAGGCCCCGGGCGGAATGATTGCCTGTCGGCTCCGTTTCGCGCTCTCGCTCAGGTGCGGGTCGCCCCCGGACCGGGCAGGTCTGCTGGCCTGCCGCCTCGGACCGGGCAGGTCTGCTGGGCTGCCGCCTCAGACCGGCTGTGCCCGCCGGGTCGCCACCCGGACCGGCCAGGTTCGCTGGGTGGGGCGCCGGGCGGGGGATCAGCCGGTCGTGGTGATGTGGGCGTCGGAGGGCGGGGTGATGGTCTCCGCGGAGACGCGGTCGGCATAGTGCGTCATGGCGATCTCGATGGGCTTGTCGGCGATGGTGCCGGTGAAGCTGCCGAGGACGCCCTCGGTGGTGACGCAGGCCTCGAAGTCGCGGGTGCCCGCCGTGTCGAGGCCGATGAGCTCGACGCACGTCGCGTGGCGGCCGGCGATCGTGGTGTCGTGCTGGCGCACGTCGACGTCGGGGTCGGGGATCGCGCGGTTGAGCATGGTCTGCACCGTGGCGGGCGACACGAGACCCGCGGCCTCGGCCTGCGCCGTCGTTCCCGGCGCGGGGCTCGCGACCCCGGGTCCGGAGCGCGGAGCGGACCCGCCCTGGCCCGCGCTGCCGCCGAGCGGAGAATCCGCGCTCCCGCCGGGCCGGGGATCCGTGCTCTCGCCAGGTCGGGGATCCGTGCTCCCGCCGGGCGGGGAATCCGCGCTGCCGGGAGGTGGGGAATCCGCGCTGCCGCCGGAGGAAGGGGCGGGCGAATGGGCCGTCACAATGCACGTGGCCGGCGCCTTACCCGTCGCGCACTGCGTCGTCGAATCCGCGGTGACGATCAGCTTCCCGCCCGGATAGACGAATGCGCTCCGCGCCGGATCCTGCTGCTGCGCAATGGTGCCGGTATCCCCGCCGAGCAGCTGATAGGTCGCCTCATAGGTGAGATCGGAAGCGTCGTCCAACTGCACCGCGAGATCGGCGACGAGATCGGTGCGCGTCAGCCCCGCCGCGGCCGGCTCATCCAGCTCCGAACATCCCGTCGTAGCCACGAGCACACCCACAGCAACAGCCATCAACCGCAACCCCGAGGAAGACACCCCGACACCTTGGCTCATCCCCGCAACCCACGCAAACGAGAACCCGACACCCGGGCCGCGTTCCCGCCGCTCAAGCTCGGCTGCGCGAGAGCAGCTGCAGCTGCATGACATATCGCCGAATGACCCGGGCCTGACTCTCGTCGACCCGGAAAATGGCCACCATCTCGACCGAGTCCGGCCCCGGCGGCACCTGCTGCGGCATCGTCGCCACCCGGGAGACGACCGCCGGCACCTCGACGGCCTCGTCGCCGAGCTGGATCCACAGGTCCAGCTCGTCGCCGGCGTCCACGGCGATGCCCTCGAAGAACGCCCGGGTGCTGTGCTCGGAGATGTCGCGGATGAACCCGTAC
>CAKUMG010001092.1 GCA_934667465.1 uncultured Actinoplanes sp.
CCCGCCCTGGGCATCACCGACGAACAGAAGGCCGCGATCAGCGCCGACATCGAGGAGATGGTCCAGTCCAAGATCTGGCAGGACGCGCTGGCCAGCACCTGGACCGGCACCCCGGTCTGGTTCCACGGCGACATCGCCGCCGGCAACCTGCTGCTCGACGGCCACGGACGGCTGGGCGCCGTCCTCGACTTCGGGACCAGCGGGGTCGGAGACCCGGCCTGCGAGCTGGTCATCGCGTGGACCTTCCTGCACGGGGAGGCCCGCCAGGTCTTCCGGACCGAGGTGGGCCTGGACGACGACGCCTGGCGGCGGGGTCGGGGGTGGCGCCGGTCGGGGTGAGGTCGAGGGTCCAGGTGGGGCCGTCGGTGGCGGAGAGGGCGAGGCGGGCCGGCCGGTGCGGCCACGGGCCGAGCGAGCCGAGGGACACCTGCAGGAACTCCGGGATGCTGTCGACGGCGACCGCGGCGGGGATCGGCTCGGGTTTGCCGGCGGCCTCCTGGGCGTCCCAGGCGTGGACGGCCGCCTCCTGGACCTGGTGACGGGCCACCGCGCCGACGGTGGCGGGCGCGCCGGAGTCCTTCCACCACGTGTAGCAGCCGGTGTCGGGGCCGGCCGCGCGCAGCGCCTCGATCAGCAGGCGGGTGGACTCGGCGGACCAGTCGAGGAGGTCGCCGGTGGCCTCGCGGGACACGAAGACGGGGGCCCGGTCGGCGGGGCCCGCGGCAGCGGCGGCGGCCCAGAAGCGCTGGACCTCGCCGAGGTGGGCGACGAGATCGCCCACGCTCCAGTCGGGGCAGCCGGGCACGCGGGCCGGATAGTTGCCGGCCGCGGCGGCGCGGAGGGCTGCGGACCGGTCGTCGATCAGCGCGAGGAGGTCCTCGAAGGGTGGCGTCGTCTCAGTCATGCCGTGAGTTCTATCAGGACCCACCGACAGAACACGCCGGCCTGCGAAAACACGAAACCGCCGGGTGGCAGGGCCACCCGGCGGCGCGTACGGAAGCGAATCTCAGACGTTGAACCCGAGCGCCCGCAGCTGCTCGCGGCCGTCGTCGGTGATCTTGTCGGGGCCCCACGGCGGCAGCCACACCCAGTTGATGCGAATGTCGCTGGCCAGGCCGCCGCCCGGTCCCGTGGTCAGGGCCTGGCGGGTCTGGTCCTCGATGACGTCGGTCAGCGGGCAGGCCGCCGAGGTCAGCGTCATGTCGAGGGTGACCACGTTGTCGTCGTCGACGAACGTGTCGTAGACGAGACCGAGGTCGACCACGTTGATGCCCAGCTCGGGGTCGACGACATCCTTCATCGCCTCCTCGATGTCGGCGAGCGACGCCTTCGCGCCCCCACCGGCCGCCGGAGCAGCCGCCGCAGCGCTGTCAGCCGAAGCCTCAGCCCCGTCAGAGGCCGGAGCCGCAGCCCCGTCAAAGGCCGGAGCCGCACCGCCGGAAGCCGGAGCCGAAGCCGCGGCGCTCACCGAGGATCCGTCGGCCGCGATGGCCGCGGTCGGCGCGTCCGCCAGCGCGGTGCCCGCCACCGACGCCGAGGCGGTGGCCGGCTCGGCACCGGAAGCGGGAGAAACAGTCTTGTCGGTCATGCTGAACTCCTTGGGCATGCCCTCCCGGCCCTCGCCGTCGAGGCCGTGGGCCGGTTCCGGAATGCGTAGCTCGGTGCGGTCGGTCATGCCGTAACCTCCGGGTTGACGCTGACGCCCGCGCGCGCCGCCGCGTCCTTGAAAGCCATCCACGGCAGCAGCGCGCACTTCACGCGGGCCGGGTACTTCGCGACGCCGGCGAACGCGATGCCGTCGCCGAGCACCGCCTCGTCCGGCTCGACCTGGCCGCGGCCCTGCATGAGCTCGACGAACTTCTCGTGGATCGCGCCGGCCTCGGCGGCCGTGCGTCCCTGCAGCAGCTCGTGCAGCACCGAGGCGGAGGCCTGGCTGATGGAGCAGCCGACCCCGTCGTAGGAGATCTCCGAGAGCGAACTGTCGACCCGGATCGTGATCTCGTCGCCGCAGGTCGGGTTGACGTGGTGCGCCTCGCCCGCGTACGGCTCGCGCAGGCCGCGCCCGTGCGGGTTCTTGTAGTGATCCAGGATGATGTCCTGGTAGAGCTGGTCGATCATCAGGCGAACACCTTCCGCACCTGCTCCAGACCGCACGCGAGGGCGTCGATCTCGTCGGTCGTCGTGTAGAGGTAGAACGACGCCCGGGTCATCGCCGGAACGCCGAACCGGGTGCACACCGGTCGTGCGCAGTGGTGCCCCACCCGTACCTCAACACCGAGACTGTCGAGAATCTGCCCGACGTCGTGCGGGTGCACCCCGGCGACCTCGAAGGAGACCGTGCCGCCACGCCCTTCGGGGGACGCGGGGCCGAAGATGCGCACACCTTCGACGTCGCCGAGGGTCTTGAGCGCGTACGCGGTGATCTCCTGCTCGTGGCGGTGGATGGCGTCCATCCCGATGCCCCGCAGGTAGTCCACGGCCGCGCCGAGCCCGATGGCGGCGGTGATCGGCGGCGTGCCGCCCTCGAACCGGGCCGGCGGCGGCGCGAACGTGGTGCCGCCCATGGTGACCGTCTCGATGGTGGAGCCGCCGCCCAGGAACGGCGGCATCTTCTCCAGCAGGGAGAAGCGCCCCCACAGCACGCCGATGCCGGTCGGGCCGAGCATCTTGTGCCCGGTGAACGCGATGAAGTCCACGTCCAGCG
>CAKUMG010001093.1 GCA_934667465.1 uncultured Actinoplanes sp.
CGTACGACTGCGGGTACCCACCCCGGTCGCCACGGACATCCTTACGTACCTCGAGAACCACCCGCCGCAGGCTGACAACACCCAGCCGCATAACGGCAGCACCGTCGCAGGAGTCACTGCGTGACCAGCTCGACGCTGCCTTCTTCGCCCACAACCTCCCCGGTTGTGGGCGCGGGAGAGAACGCCGAGACCCGCCGGTCCGCGCTCGGCCGCCGCCCGATCTACACCGACGACTTCGCCCGTCAGCGCGCCCGCGACCCCCGCTACTTCGAGTGGCTGCGGCACGTCGCCCCCGCCGCAGGATGCACCCACCCGGTCCGGCTCTACGGCGAGACGATGACCGCCAACGCCAGCACGGGTGAGTTGCTGTCGTACGCGAACACCGCCGACATGCCCGACGGCGTCATCTACAAGCCGTGCGGCAACCGACGCGCCTCGGTCTGCCCCTCCTGCGCAGAGGTCTACCGCCGCGACGCGTACCAACTGATCCGGTCCGGAATCATCGGCGGCAAGGGGATCCCGGCCACCGTCGGCGCTCACCCCGCCGTCTTCCTGACGCTGACCGCACCGTCGTTCGGGCTCGTACACACCCGGCGCACCTCAACAGCCGGCCGCGCGATCCCCTGCCGCCCGCGCCGCCAGCCCGACGTGTGCCCGCACGGCGTCGACCTGCGTTGCCATCGGCTGCACGCCGACGGTGAGAAGACCCTCGGCACGCCGCTGTGCCTCGACTGCTACGACCATGACGCCCAGGTCGTCTTCAACAACCAGGCAGGGGAACTGTGGCGGCGTACCACCATCGCCATCCGCCGAGCCCTAGCCACCATCGCCCGCGAGTTCAGCCTCCGCGCCGCGGACTTCCGGCTGTCCTTCGGCAAGGTCGCGGAGATGCAGCGGCGCGGCGTCGTGCACTACCACGTCATCGTGCGCCTCGACGGCCACAACCCCGACTGCCCCGGCGCGGTCGTGCCGCCGCCCGCCCCGCTCGGCCTGCTTGATCTCGTCACCGCCATCGAAACCGCCGCCGCCGGCACCCGCTACACCAGCGTCGGACATCCGGTGAACCCGTCCGGCTGGCTGATCGGCTGGGGCGATGAGGGTAAGGGCCGCTACGCCGACATCCGGCCGGTCACGGTGAAAGGCGACGGCGACATCACTGATGCGATGGTCGCCGCGTACCTCGCCAAGTACGCCACCAAGTCGACCGAAGCCACCGGGCACGTCTCCGGCCGCCTCAATGCAGGCACCGTCGACCTGTTCGCCGACCCGGACGGCACCCACCCGGAACGGCTGATCCACGCCGCGTGGACGCTCGGCAACCACCGGGACTGGGGCAGGCTCCGACGCTGGGCGCACATGCTCGGCTTCGGCGGGCACTTCCTCACCAAGAGTCGCCGGTACTCGGTCACCTTCCGCATCCTGCGTGACGCCCGGATGATCTGGCAGCGCACCGAACACGCGGGCGACGCCGCCGACCACGACGAAGGAACCACCGTCGTCATCAACCTCATGGCCTACAACGGCTCCGGCTGGCGTAACACCGGTGACGCCCTGCTCGCCAACAGCGCCGCCGACGCCGCCCGCCGACGAGCCAACGCTGCCCGCGACGCCATCCGTGATCTCACCCATCCTGACACGTACGTGTCAACTACCGGTTCTTTGACAACTCCACAGCGATCCCCACCGGGAGGTGCCCATGTCCCCGCGTCCGTCCGCAGCCCTGTTCCGCCGCTCCGCCGCCCCGAATCGCTCTGGAAGGAGCCCCCCATGACCGAACCTCAACCGCTCCGCCCCCGCTGGCACTCACCCGCCGAGGTCGCCGTCCTCCTCGGCTACGGACTGTCGAAGGTCAAAATGAAGATTGCCACCGGGGAACTCCGATCGATCAAAGACGGCAAGTACCGCCGCATCCTGCCCGAGTGGGTCGATCAGTACGTGCAAGACCAGGTGGACCGGGCGGACGCAGCCTGATGGCCCGACGTGTCCGCGCCAACGGGGAAGGCTCGATCTTCCCGTACCGCAACGGCTTCGCCGCCTACGTCTGGGTCGAGAAACCCGACGGCAAGCGCACCCGGAAGTACGTCTACGGCAAGACCCGCGATGAGGTCCACGAGAAGTGGATAAAGCTGCATGGGGAGGCGAAAGCCGGGCCTGTCGCCACCCGCGTGCCGACCCTCGCGGACTACTCCGCATATTGGCTGCGCGAGATCGTCGCGCCGAACCTCTCGCCCGGCACCTACGTAACGTACGAGGTGGCGGCCCGGCTGTACCTGGTGCCGGGGCTCGGCAAGAAGCGCCTCGACAAGCTGCGCGTCAACGAGGCACAGACCTGGATCAACCAGGTCCGCCGTACCTGCCAGTGCTGCGCACAGAAGAAGGACGCACGCCGGAAGCCGGCCAAACGCCGATGCTGTGCCATCGGCACCTGCTGCCAGGATCTCCCCTCCGCATCGAGCGTCGCGCAGCTCAAGCGGGTACTACGCACGCTGCTGACGCAGGCCATCACCGAAGGCCACATCAGCCGCAACATCGCGACGTCGATCAAATTGCCGACGAGCCGGGTCAGGAAGCGCCGGGCCTGGACCAGTGACGAAGCACGCCGTTTCCTCGAATCGGCCCGTGACGACGATGACCCGTTCTACCTCGCCTACGTCCTGGTCCTTGTGCTTGGGCTCCGCAAGGGTGAAATGCTCGGCATTACTT
>CAKUMG010001094.1 GCA_934667465.1 uncultured Actinoplanes sp.
CTCCACCCTGGTCCAGCAGGAAGCCGCATGAGCACCTTGGCCGCGCGTGCCGAGCGGGCGGCGGCCGTGGCAGCGCGCCACGCCGATGCCGTCGACCGCGAAGGCCGCTTCCCCGCGGAGGCGGTCGCCGCCCTGAAGGCCGAGCGCCTGCAGGGCCTTCAGATCCCGAGCCAGTTCGGCGGCGAGGGGGCCGGGCTCACGCAGATCGCGGAGCTGTGCAGCACGCTCGGCCATGCCTGCAGCGCGGCCGCGATGGTGTTCGGCGCCCGCCGCCGCGCCCAGCCCTGACCCGTCGCGCCGCCCGCGAAGCGTCACTGCAAACGGTGTCGGCGAGAGGCCCCCGACCGGCCCGTAGCCGGACCGGGTGGACCGTCACGGTGGTGCGGCATGCCCGACCGCCCCGCCACCGCGTCCGGTCGTCCCCTCTCGGGCCGCCGAGCGGCCCATTTCCCCCCTCAACGCACCCACGGCCGCCCCGACGGGCGTTGAGTGAACAGTGCCTGCGGGGGGTGCAGGAGGCAGCGGTCTCGCTCCCGGAACCGGAACTCCGGGAGCGACGCCGCTGCCGGCCAGAAGCGACGCAGCCGCCACCCAGGAGCGATGCCGCGCTGCCGGCCAGAAGCGACGCAGCCGCCACGCCGCACTGCCGCCCAGGAGCGACGCAGCCGCCGTCACCGGGTGGCGATGAGCGCCGATCCGAGACCCGCCGTCTCGTCCATCACCTCGCGCGCGCCATCGTAGGCGTCGCCGACGGCCCGCAGCACGTGAGCGGCCACGTCGGCCGCCGCGCCCGCGTCCCCGGTCGGCTCACCGCCGGGGTCGCTGCCGGTCAGATGCGCCACTTCGAGCGAGGTCAGGATGTCGGCGAGCGCCGCCGCGACAGCCTCCCGGGCGGCGGTCATCCAGCCGGCCAGGGCATCCGCCAGGTCGGCCGAGGCGGCGAGGCGCTCGTCGAGGCTTTCCGGGGTGCCGCTCAGATGCTCCGCGGTCCGCCGGCGGGTGCGGTCGTAGGAGTCCGCCGCCGTGCCGGTCCACAAACCCGGCTCGGGCAGCGCCTCCGCGAGGCTCGCATATCCCCGCGCCTCGGCCCTGAGCCGGAGCGCCGCATCGAGCAGCGGCGCCTCACGCAGCGCGGCCACCGCGTCGACCGCGTCGCCGGGCAGCAGCCGCACCCGCCGGAGCTGGGCCCATACCGCGTGCCCGGGCGGCGCGCCGCTCGCCTCCAGCGCGGCATCCACCCGCCGCAGCACCGGCCCGGCGACCGCGAGCATCCGGTCGAGGCGGTCCATCAGCTGTCCCGTCGCAGCCGGGCGGCCACGGCATGGTCGGTGTCCGCATAGTCGCGGTCGGTCGTCCGTACGTCATCCGCGAGCCGCGCCACCTGACGCGCCACGTCGGCTGCCTCCTGCGAGCGCGCGCCCACGACGGCGGCCCAGTGCTCCTGCAGCCGCTGCGCCGCCCGCCCGGGCGTTCCCGCCTCCGCAGACGCGAACATCTCCGGTCCGGCCTCCGCGCCCAATCGCCGCTCCACAGTGGTGAGTGAGGCCGCGACCTCGTCGAGGCGCTCCGCGATCAGCTTCATCGCTGCCCGAGCCGGCCGTAGGCGCCGAACACCTCGCCGTACAGCTTCTCCCGCGCCCAGCGGGCCGCTTCCGCCGCATCCGTGACCACGGCCAGCACCTCCCTCCCCAGCTCGCCCGCGGTCCTGTGCGCCAGGGAGCCGCGGATGCGCACGTCCTTGATCTCGCCCGCCGCGGTGACCAGGACCTCGATCGAGTCGTCGGGACTGTGAACCGACACGACGTGGGCCGCCACGGCCCGGTCGTAGTCCGCCCGCAGCGTGTCGAGCCCGCGGTAGCGCTCGATGGCCTCCTCGATCCACGCCTCGTCGATCTCACGGGGCATGCGCGGGCTCCTCACCGGGCGTGCTGCCTCTGTTCCGGTACGTACGCGACGCTACCGGTTCAGCACGAAAGAACGCACCCCCATCGGCCGTCCCCTGTGGATAACGCACGCAAGCGAAAAGCCGCACCCTGTGGACAACCCGCACGAGCAACCAGCCGCGACCGGTGGACAACCGGCACGAGCAACCAGCCGCGCCCTGTGGACAACCCGCACGAGCGATCGCCCACGCCCAACGGAAAGATGGTCAGCCGCGCCAGAGGCTGAGCATCATCGCCTCGACGGCGATCTTCGGCTTGACGTTCTGGTCGATGGCCTCGCGGCAGGCCAGGACGGCTTCGAGCCGGCGGAGCGTGCTCTCCGGCGCCCACTTCTCGGCGGCCGCGGAGGACTGCGCCGCCGTGTCGGTGTGCACCACGCCGACCGGGGCGCGCATGGTGGTGACCAGGACGTCGCGGTAGAAGGCGGCCAGGTCGACCAGGGCCCGGTCCAGCGAGTCGCGCTGCGCCCGGGTCAGCCGGGACTTCTGGCGCTTCTCGAGGTCCTTGATCTGCCCCGCCGCCCCGCGCATGGCTCCGGCGGCGCCGCGGCCGGTGCCACCCGCGCCGAGGGCCTGCTCGAGGGCGGCGCGCTCGGCCGAGTTGGCGTCGGTGGAGGCCGCCGCGGCCTCGGCTTCCGCCGCCTCGATCAGCGCGGAGGCCGCGTCGAAGCAGGCGCCGACGCCGGTGAGACGGCGCGGCACGGCCAAGACGGCCTCGCGGCGGGCCCGGGCGTCGGGGTCACCGGCGAG
>CAKUMG010001095.1 GCA_934667465.1 uncultured Actinoplanes sp.
GTGGACGCGGTGGCGAACATCAAGATCGGCTCCGACGAGCTGTCCATCGCCACGGCCGCCGAGCAGCTGCTGCACTTCGTGAACTCCCCCACCGTGGCCGACCCGGGCAATGTCTCCGGCTTCAACCGGGCGTGGAAGACCGCCGGCCCGGACAAGGCCGCCTCGGTGGCCGCGGCACTGTCCGGCGACGAGTCGCTCCCGGCGGCGCGCGTCGCGGGAACGGTCCGCACGCTCTGGCTGCTCGACACGGCGGCTGCCAGTAAGCGCTGAGGTCAGGCGCGGCCGGGTGCCGGCTGACGTCGACGTGGGCGCTCGCTGAGCGGTTGGTGACGGCCCCGTGCCTCGTGCACGGGGCCGCTGTCGTCACCGAACCACCGCCGTCCCCACCGAGCCGCCGCCGCTACCGGGCCGCCGCCACCGGACCACCACCGCCGAGCCGCCGCCACCGGGCCGCCGACTCGGGCGGGGTTCAGGCGGGCAGGGCGCGGAGGAGGCCCTCCACGTCGCGCTCGCCGTCGCGGGTCTGGGCGCCGTTGTCCAGGCCGGCGGCGATCAGGCGGGCGGCGGCGGGGCGGGCGAAGAGGGCGGACCAGGCGGCGTCCTCACGGATGAGGCCCTCGGTCAGGTCCGCGGGGGCGATGGTGGCCTTGGCGGCTGCGACGACGCCGTCGGGCAGGGCGGCGATGTTGCGGGCCAGGCGGTCCACGAACGCGTCGAGTTCGCCGGCCGGCAGGGCCCGGTTGATCCAGCCGTACCTCTCCGCGGTGTCGGCGTCGATCAGGTCCGCGCCCAGGACCACCTCGAGCGCGCGGTTGCGGCCGGCCCGGGACGCGAGGTACTGCGTCGCTCCCCCGCCGGGCACGATGCCCATCAGCGCCTCGACCTGCCCCAGCCCGGCCCGGCCCCGCGCCGCGAAGGTCATGTCCGCCGCCGCGACGAACTCCGCCCCGCCGCCGCGCGCCAGGCCGGCCAGCTTGACGATGGTGACCTGGGGCTGGTGCCGCAGCTGCTCCCCCAGGGCCTGGAACACGTTCACGCCCTCGGGCAGGCCGTCCGCGAGCGGCGTGAACGCCTCGGCGGTGCCGGCCATGTCGACGTGCGCGATGAAGAACTCGGGGTCCGCACTCTCGAACACGATCACGCGCGCCGCGTCGTCGCCCGCCAGCGCGGTCAGCAGGTGCCGCAGCTCCGTCATGAGGGCGGCGCTCAGCACGTTGACCGGCGGGTTGTCGATCGTGACCCGGGCGACGCCGCCCTCGCGGGACACGTGCAGCATGCGGTAGTCGTCGTTGCTCACAGAACACTCCGGTTCGTATCCGTCAGGCATGTAGGTTCCTGATGCATACCTACGGTGAATCGGGCCGTAAGCTCCGTCAATAACGCACTTTCGGGATCTCAAGGATCGTGGAGGATACCGGGATGGGTGATTCCCGCTATGCGGCCGTCGCGGGCGGCGAGCTCGTCTTCCGGGCCGACTGCCCGAGCCGGCCCATCCTCGATCAGATCGCCGACAAGTGGTCGATGATGGTGATGGCGGTGCTCGAGGAGCCGCGCCGCTTCAACGAGATCAAGCGCCGCCTCGACGGTGTCACCCAGCGCGTCCTGACCCAGACCCTGCGCCGCCTGGAACGCAACGGCATGGTCGAGCGCCGCGTCCTGCCTACCTCGCCGGTCGGCGTCGAGTACTCGCTGACGCCGATGGGCCGGTCGCTGCAGGAACCGTTCGGCCGGCTCTACGACTGGACGGTCGACCACGCCGCCGAGATCCAGGCCCGGCAGAGCGACTACGACGGACGCGACCGCGCCTGAGCCTCAGCCACCGAGGGCGCGCAACCGGGGCGGCTCGAAGCAGCACCCCACAGCGGATCGGCGGCGGCCAGGGCGGCTTGCCGGCGGCACGACAGGGCGGGATGCCGGCGACGGCCAGGCGACCTGCCGGCCACAGGGCGGAGCGGCTCAGGCGAGGAGGCTCGGGATCTTGACGAAGATCTGCTCGGTGAAGTGGATCATCTCGTGCATCAGCCAGTTGCCCGTGAAGAGGATCGCGGCGGCCACGGCCATGAGCTTGGGCACGAAGGAGACCGTGGCCTCCTGGATGTGGGTGACCGACTGGAACAGCGAGATCGCGAAGCCCAGGGCGAGGCCGGTGAGCAGCATCGGCGCGCAGAGCTTCGCGGACAGGGCCATCACCTGCAGCGCCATCTCG
Organism: uncultured Actinoplanes sp.; assembly: GCA_934667465.1. Lineage (GTDB taxonomy): Bacteria > Actinomycetota > Actinomycetes > Mycobacteriales > Micromonosporaceae > Actinoplanes. Next base: position 2,207 of record CAKUMG010001095.1, read on the forward strand.
ACGATCTTCGCGTCGGTCACGTTCCTCTGTTCGGACGCCGGGGTGCGGCGACGAGTGCGAAACGGTTGCGATCCGGTTGCCGCCGCCGGGATCCTCAGGCGCGCGAGGAGATCTGCTGCACCGCCCAGGCGTTGCCGTCCGGGTCGGTGAAGAAGCAGAAGCCGACGTTGTCCAGCGGGTGCGGGGTGGGCTCCGGGTTCTTGCCCAGCTCCTGGACGTCGCTGACCGGCACGCCACGGGCGGTCAGCTCGGCGTGCGCGGCGCGGATGTCGGGCACGACGAGCTGCAGGCCCTTGAGCGAGCCGGGCGGCATCTCCGGCACCGCGCCCCGGCCGATCACGATCGAGCAGCCGGAGCCGGGCGGGGTGAGCTGCACGATGCGGACGTCCTCGCCGAACGCCGTGTCGTGGTCGACGTGGAAACCGAGCTTGCCGGCGTAGAACTCCTTGGCCCGGTCGATGTCGGCGACGGGCACCACTACTACCT
>CAKUMG010001096.1 GCA_934667465.1 uncultured Actinoplanes sp.
GCCGCCCGAGGACCTGCTGTTCGGTTTCGCGGCGCTGCCCGTGCCGGTCGCGCTGGCGGCGGCGGTGCACGGCCTGACCGCCGTACCCGCCAAGACCGTGACCTCCGCACTGCACCTCAAACTCCTGGCCGCGGCGACGGTGGTCACGGCCGGCGGTGGCGGCGTCGTCTTCGCGGTCCACCACTCCCCCGCCGAGCCGGAGACCCTCGCCGCCGCGCCGCCCGCCGCCGTGCTGACCACCACGCCTCGGCCGGCCACGCCAACCGCACCCACGACCACCACTCCCCCCGTACGGGCGTCCGCGGTGGGCCTGGGCGTGCAGCGCGCCGACATCTACGTCGCCCCGGACGGCTCCGACGACGGCGACGGCTCGAAGGAGCGCCCGTACGCGTCGGTCGGCAAGGCCGTGTCGCGGGTGCGCCCCGGGCAGACGATCGCGCTGCGGGGAGGCACCTACCGGCCCCGGGACGGCGTCGCGATCACCACGAGCGGCACCGCCGAGCGCCGGATCGTGCTGAGCTCCTACCGCGACGAGCGCCCGGTCCTCGACGCCTCCGGCATCCCGGACGATCAGTGGGCGGTCACGCAGGACGCGTCGTTCTGGACGGTGCAGGGCCTGGAGATCAAGGACGCACCCGGTCACGCGTACGTGTGCCGCGCCTGCCGCGCGAACGTCTTCCGCCGGCTGTCGGTGCACGGCCACGGCCGGTCCGGGCTGATGCTGCGCGACCCGGGCACCAGCGGCAACCAGGTGCTCGACAGCGACTTCACCGGCGGCGGCACCGGGCTCAGCGTGCAGTTCGGCTCGGGTGCGGGCACCGTGGTCCGCGGCAACCGGTTCCGGGGCAACAGTGGTCCGGGCCTCGACCTGGGTGCGTTCACGTCCGCCGTCACCGTCGAGTACAACTGGGCGTACGGCAACGGCGGCAGCGGCTTCGTCCTCGGCGGCGGCACTCCCCCGGCGGCGGCACCGCACAAGCTGCGCCACAACGCGGCCTGGGACAACGGCAGCAACGGGTTCGCCGGCGACGGCAACACCGCCGCCCTCGAGCTGACCAACAACACCGCCTTCCGCAACCGGGGCACCGGGTTCCACCTGCCGGACGCGGCCGCGACGGTGCGCTCGGACGTGGCGGTGGGCAACGATCGGCCGTACGAGCTCGGCTCCTCCGCAGCTCAGAGCCGCAACAGCTGGCAGCAGGAGACGGCGCCCTTCCGCTCGACCGACCCCGCCGAGGCCGACGGCCCCCGCACCGCCTCGGGCGGGCTGCCGAGTACCGCTTTCCTCACTACCGGTGACGGCTCGGGTGCCTCGATGGGCGGCGGCTGACACCCGTGCGACGCCCGGTATGGTCGTGCCGCCCTCTCACCCCCCTCCCCCCACGATGGGACGAACGTGAAGAAGATCTGGAAGCGGATCGGCGTACGCGTCCTCTCGGTCGGTCTGCTCGCCGGTGGACTGATCGGCGGCATCAGCCTCGGGCAGCAGCAGCGCGACCAGGCCGTTGCCGACGACAGCGCCGCCCTCACCGCCCGGGTCGCCGTCGAGGAGATGACCCTGCTGCGGGCCCGCCAGAGCGAGCACGCCGCCGCCCGCGCCACGCAGCGCAAGGCGGAGGGACAGGCCGCGGCGAAGGCGGCCACCGAGGCCAAGAAGGCCGCGGGCAAGGCGCTCAAGCTGGAGAAGGAAGTCATCGCCGAGGAGAAGGCGGCGAAGGCGGCCGAGAAGGCGCGCAAGGAGGCCGAGGCGAACGGCACGGTCCCGTTCACCGGCGAGATCCCGTCGTCGTGCTCCGAGTTCAGCGGCAACCGGGCCATCGGCTGCGCGCTGACCCTGGAGGCGGGTTTCGGGCTCGACCAGTTCGCGTGCCTGAACAAGCTGTGGAACAAGGAGAGCGGCTGGAACCACAAGGCCGAGAACCCGAGCTCCGGCGCGTACGGGATCCCGCAGTCCTACCCGGGCGACAAGATGGCCAGCGTCGGCGCGGACTGGCGCACCAACCCCGCCACGCAGATCAAGTGGGGGCTCGGCTACATCAAGGGCCGCTACTCCAACCCGTGCGGTGCCTGGTCCACGTCCGAGAACACCGGCTCCTACTGACTCTTTTTCACCCGGGCCCGGCAGGCCGGGGGTGGCCTCTTCAGACCAGGCCGGAGAGGTCGGGGGCTGCTGACGGCGACGGTACGGGCTCCGGGGCCGGCGGGAGCTCGGACGCGGGCGCGGGATCCGGGGCCGGGGCGAGCCGCCACGGGCTCAGGCCGATCCGGCCGGTGCTGCCCAGGTCGAGGGGCGCCGACGGGGCCAGGGTCCGCGCCGGGCGGCCCGGTTCCGGCGCCAGCTCCACGAAGGACGCGTTCACCGGCGGGTTCCGGGTGTCGGCGTACGTGTTGCGCCACACGACCGCGGCGGCGGCCCGCTCGCCGGGTTGGAGCACCACCAGCTCGGGGAATCCGTCCCAGTCGAACGCCGTGTGCGTGATCTCGCGGGCGCCGTGCAGCACGCGCACGTGCAGCGTCTGCCGGTCCTCGCCGAGCAGGCGGACGGCCGGGTACCCGTACACCTCGTAGGGTTTGCTCCCGCAGTTGGTCAGCAGGAACCCCATCACGCGCAGCCCCATCGCGGCGTCCTCGCCGCCCGTCTCGAGGAACGCGCCGTCGGGCGGGCACGTGGGCTCGGGCGGCAGCGGCTCGA
>CAKUMG010001097.1 GCA_934667465.1 uncultured Actinoplanes sp.
GCGCAGCAGAGGCTCGTCGCTCATGCCGGCTCACCTCCCGTGGTGCTGCGAGCGCCGGCTTCGCCGACGGTGGTGGTGGTCTTGAGCGCGCCGATCTCGTCGTCGATGCGCGGGACGGCGTCGAGCAGGGCGCGGGTGTACGGGTGCCGCGGGTCCGAGAAGATCCGCTCGGCCGTCCCGGTCTCGACCACCTCGCCGTGCCGCATGACGATCAGCTCGTCGGCGACCTCGCTGACCACGGCGAGGTCGTGGGTGATCAGGATCAGGGCGGCGCCCGTGTCCCGGCGCACCTCGGCGAGCAGCTCCAGGATCTGGGCCTGCACGGTGACGTCGAGCGCCGTCGTCGGCTCGTCGGCGATGATCAGCTCGGGTTCGGTGCAGAGCGCCATCGCGATCATCACGCGCTGGCGCATGCCGCCGGAGAACTGGTGCGGGTAGTCGTCGACGCGGCGGCCCGCCTCGCGGATGTGCACCCGTTCCATCGCCTCGATCGCGGCCTGGCGGGCGGCGCGGCGGCCGACGCCGGAGCGGTGCGACCGGTACGCCTCGGCGATCTGGGTGCCGACCGTGTAGTACGGGTTGAGCGATGACAGCGGGTCCTGGAACACCATGGCGATCCGGTCGCCGCGCACGGCCCGCATCCGGCGCTCGGTGAGCGTGGTCAGCTCGCCGCCGTCGAACCGGATCGAGCCGGTGCGGGTGGCGCCCTTGGGCAGCAGCCCCATGATGGCGAGGCTGGTCATGGACTTGCCGGAGCCGGACTCGCCGACGATGCCGAGCGTTCCGCCGGGCGCCACGCCGAAGCCGATGCCGTCGACGACCGCGGTGTCGCCGAAGCGTACGGTCAGGTCGTCGACCGTCAGCAGGTGATCGCTCATGTCGCGTTCCCCACCCTGACCCGCGGGTCGATCGCCGAGTAGAGCAGGTCGACGACCATGTTGCCGACGACCACGAAGAACGCGGCGAGCAGCGTCACGGCCATGATGACCGGCTGGTCGTTCTTGGTGATGGAGTCCGCGGCGAGCTTGCCGACGCCGTTGATGCCGAAGACCGTCTCGGTGATCAGGGCGCCGCCGAGCAGGCCGGCGAAGTCCATGCCCGCGATCGTGACGATCGGGGTCAGCGCCGGGCGCAGCGCGTGCCGCCGCCAGACCAGCGCGGGCGGCAGGCCCTTGGCCCTGGCTGTGCGGACGAAGTTCTCGCCGAGGGTGTCGAGGACGTTGGCCCGGGTCAGCCGCGTGTACGACGAGGCGTAGCCGATGGCGAGCACCGTCCACGGCAGGATGAAGTTGAGGAACCACTGGGCCGGGTCGTCGGCGAACGGGACCGCCTGCGGGAACGGCAGCCACTGCAGCCAGACGACGAAGACGTACTGCAGGCCGAGCGCGAGCACGTAGTTCGGGATCGACATGCCGCCCAGGGTCAGGGCCGCGATGAACTTGTCGGTGAACTTCCCCTCCCGTACGGCGCTGAGCAGTCCGCCGATGACGCCGGCGAGCAACCACAGGACCGCCGCGCCGACCGCGACGACAGCGGTCACCGGGAGCCGCTGCACGATCATGTCGGTGACGACCTGCGACGTCTGGAACGAGTAGCCCAGGCACGGCGCCGGGCAGTGCAGCACCGACGCGCCGCTGCCGTAGTCGCGGCCGGTGAACAGGCCCTGCAGGAACTGCAGGAACTGGGTCACGAACGGCTGCGACAGGCCGAGGTTCTCGCGGATCTGGTCGATGCGCTCCGGGGTGCAGTTCTTGCCGCAGATCTGGACGGCGGGGTCGGGCGAGAGCGCGAAGAAGATGAGGTACGTGAACAGGCAGACCAGGAACAGCACGAAGATCATGCCGGCGACCCGGTTGACGACATAGCGGGTCATGGTTAGCGGCCTCCCGGCTCGGCGACGGCACGCACGCGGTCGCCGAGGACCATGAACGAGAGCACCAGCAGCGCGAGGAACACGCCGGGCACCAGGAAGTACGTGGGGACCACCGAGTACCAGCCGACCGAGCTGGCGATCATCTGGCCCCAGGACGGGGTGGGCGGCACCACGCCGACGCCGAGGAACGACAGGCCGGCCTCGGTGCCGATGTAGCTCGGCACCGCGAGGGTGACCATGACCAGGATCGTCGAGCGCAGGTTGGGCAGGATCTCGGTGAACACGATGGTGGCGTGCGAGCCGCCGGACGCGCGGGCCGCCTCGACGAACTCGCGCTGCTTGAGCGACATGGTCTGCGCCCGCACGATCCGCGCGAGGTAGGGCCAGCCGAAGACCGAGATGACCGCGACGAGCAGGTACTGGCGGTTGTCGGCGGGCAGCGCGGAGAGCACCGCGATCATGAAGATCAGCGCGGGGAACGCCATCAGGAACTCCATGACCCGAGAGATCAGCATGTCGACGCGGCCGCCGGAGTAGCCGGCGATCATGCCGAGCACCAGGCCGAGCGCCGTGGTGAGCAGCGTGGCGCTGAGCGCGATGAGCATCGACGAGCGGGCGCCGTAGACGATCCGGGCGAAGATGTCGCGGCCGGTGCCGGGCTCGACGCCGAGCCAGTGGTCGGCGGACATGCCGCCCCACGCGCCGAGCGGGACGCCGCCGAGGTTCGGGTCGATCGCGGACTGGTCGAACTCGTACGGGTCCCAGCCGCTCACTTTGACGATGAGCGGCGCGAACACCGCCATCAGCAGGATC
>CAKUMG010001098.1 GCA_934667465.1 uncultured Actinoplanes sp.
CCGAGGCCGCGCAGCGCCGCGAGCAACGCCGGCAGCAGGACATGGATCCACTGGTTGGCTTTGCTCTGGCTCATGCCGAACAGCCGCCCCTGGACCACTTGAACGGCGTAGGTCTTCAGATAGCTGAGCAGGAAGAACAGCCGGTCTTCCGGCGTTGCCAGCGGGCAGGTCCGGTAAACGGTGAAGCGACGGGCGGTTCGCGGTTTCCCATCGAGGCGCCATGCCGCCATATGGTCCTGGAACGCGGCCTCAAAGGGCGTCACCAGAACCTCAAACTCCTCCAGGGTCAAACTGGTGAGATTTAGGAACTCCGCAGGGCGAGCCTGCACGTCAGCGAACCGTACTCCAGTCATAAACATGCCTCCTGTTAGGGCACGGTTCTATCATAGGCCCAGCTTATTGCTAATCGGGATAAACTCAAGTGCCTGATCAACCCCGAGGCTCGACGTGAGCTGATCAGACACGATGGCGGCGAGACGATCCGCCTAACAGTGGAAACATGCGTATCTGATGCTTGATGAAAGCTGGGAGACAGCGCAGGGAGAGGATCGACGACGATGTTGTGGGCAATGGGCTGCGACACCGGTCTTTCCCTGCTGATGCTGTAGAGCTGCCTTGATCTAGGTAAAATCCGCGTGTCGTATGTCAACCAAAATGTACGATGTTGACCGATAGAAGCAGCCGCTCCATCCAAGAGTCTGACTCTAAACGAACCGGAGCGAAGGCCCTGCTGGAAGTCATGATTGGAGATGCTATGCAGGCTATCGAGGGCGCACCCGTTCGCCTCCCCCGTCAGGCTGAAAGCGGGATGGTGAGGTGCGGCAGCCCTTTGCGTGCCCTTGCCAGCAGGTCGGTGATGTAGCGCCACGGTTCGATGCCGCGGCGGCGACAGGTCTCAACAACGCTCAGAGTGGCGGCGTAGGCCGCCGAGCCCTCCTCGGAGCGGGTGCCATTGGAGATCCGGCGGGCGATGACGGCGTCACGCAGGGCGCGCTCGGCTTCGTTGTTGGTGGCGGGCAGATCGGGGTTGGTGACGAAGGCGGTGATGGCGGTCCAGTCGTTGAGGATCTCGCGGGCGAGTGCCCGAACCTTCTCGGCATCATCGTCGCGGTGGAGCTTGCAGGCGCGCTTCAGCCGGGCAAGCAGTGGATTGATGAGGCGGGCGCCGGTGCCCTCGGCGACCGCGTGGATCAGGCCGCGCATCTCGCGCAGCAGCCAGTCGCCGAAGTTGACGCCTACGGGATTGAGCCCGCTGGCCAGCGCTATTCCTTTCCTCAGCAGATGAGCCAGGCAGCGCTGCCGCTTCTTGAACGACCGGTACCCGGCGTAGCCGTCGCTGACCAGCCAGCCCAGGAAGGCGTCGCCGATCAGATCGCGGATTTCGTCGGCTGAGCGCGAACCGATGTGGAAGATCGCGGTGCTCGACGACAGCACGACCCATAGCCAGCGCAGGCGGCCGTGCTGCTTCCACGGCGTTTCGTCGGCATGGATCACGCCGGCTTGGCGCAGATCGTCGAGCAGATCCTCGACGACCGGCGCGCAGGCGATGCCGACTTCCCGGATGCAGCGGTCGAGCGTGCCGACCGAGAGCGGCACGCCGAACCAGACGGTCAGAAACTCGCGGATCTTGGCGCGCGACACGTGGTAGCGCACCGACAGGGCGGCGATGAAGGTAGCCAAGGCCGGACCGACCAGACAGGCTTCACTCAGCAGCAGATCACGCGAGCGCCCTGGCACCGTCGACAGCACGCCGACACCGGGCCGCGCGGCGGTCTGAACACCGCAGGCACACTCGAGCGCATGATAGCGGTGCCGCACACAGGCGATCCGGATGCCGCCGGCCGCGCGCTCCAGGTCGAGCGCGAAGTGGGCGCTGTGACCGCTCTGGCGGTCCCACATCTCGAACGGCGTGCCGCACGCGGCACAGAGGGTTGGGTAATGGTTCTCGTCACGCTCGGCCTGAAGAGGCTCGCATCGCCAGACCCCCTTGGTACCGCGCTGCTTGCCGGGCTTGCGACCGGAGCGGGCTGGCGGTTCCGGTGCGGGTGGTGAGGCCAATGGCGCGGGCGGCACCGTGTCGGTCGAGGTCCCCGATGCCGGGCCAAAAGGGCCGTCGGACGACGGAGGCCGCGACGAGTTGGTCGAATCCCGGGCCAGCTTCTCGGCCTGCTCGATCGCCAGCGCGTGCAGGCGGCACAGCAGCTCGACCCGCGCTTCCGGGCTCAGCGCCTCGAAGAAGCGGCGGTCCATGCCGGAAAGATCAACGGGCACCTTGCGCGTCATACCGCCATAGAATCAGAACCGGCCGGCGAATGCTACCCTCACATCGCTAAGCAAATTCCTCGCGCTGCGCCGTCAAGGCAGGGGAGGTGAACGGGTACAGGACGAATAAGGATCGCACGGCCGGGAATGGTGCTCATGAGAGCCGTGATTTCCGGCTCGATGGCCGTCTGCGTGTTCTATGCGCTTAGCAGACTGCCTATGTCGACTGCCTATTCGGTGCAGTTCTCCGGACCATTGTTCGCGGCCGGCCTGTCTACCGTAGTGCTTGGCGAGAAAGTGGGCTGGAAGCGCTGGATCGGGATCGCCGTCGGGTTCGGCGGAATCCTGATCATTCTGCGGCCGGGCGTTGCGGACTTCAATACCGGCTATCTTGCGTCGTTGGCCGTGGCCGTGCTGTTCGCC
>CAKUMG010001099.1 GCA_934667465.1 uncultured Actinoplanes sp.
GAGCTCGGCCGCCAGTGCGGCCTTGGTGGCATCGGAGGCGAACGAGCCGTCGACGGCCGCCCGGGCCACCCCGGCGTAGACGGCCGCATAGCTCGCGACCATCCAGTGCGGAGCGAGCTGGGCCACCACCAGCGCGAGCCCCTCCACCCCGCCGAGCAGGGCACCCTCGGGCACGGTCACGTCGAGGTGCACGTCGTGCGAGCCGGTGGCCCGCATGCCGAGCGCGTCCCAGGTGGGCTCGACGGTCAGGCCCTCGCCGGCCGGCACGAGGAACTGGGACACCTGGGACGGATCGGCGGCGCTGCGGGCGGCCACGAGGTAGGCGTCGGCATGCCCTGCTCCCGAGCAGAACGTCTTGGCGCCCTTGATGTGGAAGCCGTCCGGCACGCGCTCGTAGGTCGTGGTCATCTGCGACAGCCGCGAGCCGGCGCCGCGCTCGCTCATCGCCACCGCGTACCAGCTGCCCTCGGCCGCGGCACGCAGCATGTCGTCGCGGGCCCGCAGCGCCTCCGGCGGCAGGCCCAGAGCATCGGCCAGCTCGTCGGTGACGCCGCTCAGGGCGCCGGTGACCGAGGCGTGCATGTTGAACACGAGCGCCGTCGCGCCGTTGCCGCGGGCGAGCTCGTACGCGGTCGCGGCGTAGCCGGCGAAGCCCGACCCGGCCCCGCCGAGGCGCTCGGGGACCATCAGTCCGAACAGGCCGGAGCGGCGCAAGTCGGCGAAGTCGTCCCCGGGGAACGCGCCGGTGCGGTCGTACTCCCCTGCCCTGGCCGCGAACCGGGGCGCCAGCCGCCGGGCCTCCTGCACGCTCATGCCGGGTCACCCTCCCCTTCCTTGCGTCCCATGCCCTGGTAGAGCACTTCCGTAGAGCGGACAGGCACCATGCGTCCGAGCGCCCGCCGCCGGCCCCGGGGCAGCAGGCGCGACAGGAAGAGCCAGCGGATCAGGCCGGGGACGCCGGGACGGACCCCACGCACCAGCAGCCGTACGCCGTGTTTGGCGCACAGGGTCGTCAGCTCGCCGGGATCGACGAACAGTTCAGGATCATGAATGCCCACCGGAGCGGCACCGAACCGCTCGCCGAGTGTGATGGACACCAACCTCCCGAGCCGGGTGGCGTTGACGGTGTCGACCACCAGGAGCCCGCCCGGGCGCAGCACCCGGCACAGCTCGGCCACGGTGGCGGGCAGGTCGGGCACGTGCTCGAGGATCTCCCCGGCGACCACGACGTCGGCCACCCCGCTCGCCAGCGGCAGCGCCGCGACGTCTCCGGTGACCGGTGTCACGCCGTGGCGCGCCGCCGTCACGAGGCCGAGCCGTCCCAGGTCGACGCCGACGTGCCGGTAGCCGAGCCCCGCGACGTGCGGTGCGAGCAGGCCACCGCCGCAGCCCGCGTCGACGAGCACCGCGCCGGACCGGCCGGCCGGTGGCACGAGGGCGCCGCGGGCCGCCGCCAGCCAGTGCAGGAGCTCGAAGTCGCCGCCGGGCCGCCACCACTCGCCGGCCAGCCGGTCGTATTGCCGCGGGTCGTTGCGTTCCAGCGGTCGCATGGCATCGAGCGTGGCACGGCCTGCGTCGATCCACCACACTGCACGCATGTCCGATCTCATCGCGCTGCTGAAGGCGTCGCACCCGGAGCCCGGGGCCGCGGTCACGCTGGCCATGGGGCTGCTCGCCGCCGGCGCCGGGCACAGCGCGTGGGGCGTGGTGGGCGTCACCGCCGCGATCGGCGCGACGCAGCTCTCCGTGGGCTGGGTGAACGACTGGCTGGACGCCGACCGGGACCGGGCCACGGGACGCGTGGACAAGCCGGTGGCGTCGGGCGCTGTCTCCCGCCGTACGGTCGGGGTGGCAGGCCTCGTCGCCTCGCTTGCCGTCCCGCTGCTGGGCCTGCCGTTCGGACCGGCGGCCGCCGCGTGCGTGACCCTCGTCGGGATCTTCGCGCTGCTCTACGACTGGCCGCTCAAGTCCACGCCGCTGTCGGTGCTGCCCTATCTGGTGGCGTTCGGGCTGATGCCCGCGTTCGTGGTGCTCGCGCTGCCCGGGCACCCGTGGCCGCCGGCCTGGCTGGTCGCCGCGGGCGCCCTGCTCGGCGGTGGTGCGCACTTCGCCAACGTGCTGCCGGACCTGGAGGACGACGCCGCGACCGGGGTGGTCGGCCTGCCGCACCGGCTCGGCGCCGGCTGGTCGCAGCTGGCGGCCGCGTCGCTGCTGTTCGCCGCCACCCTGGTGCTGGTCCTGGGCCCGGCCGGACCGCCGTCGTGGGCGGGGTGGATCGCGGCGGTCGCGGCCGTCGTCGTCCTTCCCTGCGGCTGGTACGCGGCGCGGCGCGCGCGTGAGCCCGGCAGGCGGCCCGTGGCGATGTTCCGGGCCGTGATCGTGGTGGCCCTGATCGACGTCGTCCTGCTCGTCCTCAGCGGGCCCGTGGCGTGAATGGACGGGTCGGCGTACAGGCCGGATCCCGGACCATTAGGCTGATCGGTGAGTTTCTCGTCTGTCGTCTTGGAGGACTGTGATGCGCTCGCTGGGACCCCGCCGCGCGCTGGCCATGGGTGTCGCCGCGGCGACCGCGCTGGCCCTCGCCGGATGCAGCGCCGGTCAGATCGCCGAGACCGCCATCAAGCGGCCGTCGAACGCCGGCGTGAACGCCGACACCGCCGACCGCTCCATCCTCATCCGTAACC
>CAKUMG010001100.1 GCA_934667465.1 uncultured Actinoplanes sp.
GTCGTCGAGGGTGACGAGGGCGAAGCGGTGACCGGGCAGCCCGTCGACGACGGTGCGGCACCACCCGGCGAGGGCGTCCCGGCGGAACGGATAGCCGCCCCCGGTGAGCAGACAGATGCGCATGCGGTTCAGCACCGCGGGTTCGAGGGGGGCGATATCACGATGGCTGCAACGAGGCAGCGGGGAAAAGTTACGGGACGCTGTCGGGTAGGCGACTCGATATGACGCTAAAAGACCGATAAGCGAGTTTTTCCGAGTCGGTTGTGGCGTGCAGCCGGGGGTACGCGCGCCGGGTGCCCCGCCACTGGCGCCCGGCGCGCTCCATCGACCGGAGTCGACGAAGGTCACCGTACGGAGTCGTCCGGAAGCACATCCAGCGCGGAAAGGAAGACATAAGCCGGACTTCAGGCGCTTACGCCCGCGGCGAACGTCGTCATCCGGAAGGGTAAAAAGCTTGATCCAACCCGGGTGAGCGTGCCAGGGTGGCGTGATTCACTGGCGCACCGGCCTCTGCGCGGCGCCCACGGCTTGACGGGGCTGTGGTCGTCGGCGCACCATAGGGGTGTCGCCAGTCGCGCCCATCTGCGCTCGTCCCTGTGAGTGCGGATCTGTGTCTGCCTCGCGAGTCTCGCCTCGAAGGCGGATCGCTGTGCCTACGCGTGCCCGTGGGTGCAGAAAAGTGCAAAGCCACTGTGCGCGCGTTTGGCCGAGCATCCCGGCAGCGCTCAACACGAAGACACGACGCGTGTCTCACAAGGAGAAGTCATGGCGAAGGCCCTCTTCGGTCACGTAGGTGCGGCGCCCGACCGGCGCCTGCTCGACGAGGTCACCCGGCTGCGATCCCGGGTGCAGGCCCTGGAGTTCGAGGTCACCCGGCTGCGGGCGGAGAACGACCGCCTCGAGGCCGCGGTCTCCGCGGAATCCGGCGAGCTGCTCCGCGAGCCCGCATTCACCTGACCGACCGGAGCGCCGCAGCACAGCCGGCGCTCCTCCCCCTCGAACGGCAGTACACAAAGAGCGCGCCTCCTGCGAGGCGCGCATTTTTGTGCATGTGCCAAATTTCGTGGCTCCGCTCGCTGTCCGCATCGGAGCCGTCGCGGTGCGCGGACCGGCCACGGGACGAACTTCGCATCAGGGATAAGACGGGTACGGATCGGGACGCGCGGCGTGCGCGACCGAGCCCGCCGGGGCGGGTAACCTGCTGGCCAGAGCAAATGCCGGCAGCGACGGTGCCGGTGGAGCCGACGCCCACTTTCGGAGATCCGTGCACCTCAAGAGCCTGACGGTCAAGGGCTTCAAGTCCTTCGCCTCCGCGACGACGCTGCGGCTGGAGCCGGGCATCACCTGTGTGGTGGGCCCCAACGGCTCCGGCAAGTCGAACGTCGTCGACGCCATCGCCTGGGTGCTCGGCGAGCAGGGTGCCAAGGCCCTGCGCGGCGGCAAGATGGAGGACGTCATCTTCGCCGGCACCTCCGGCCGGGCCCCGCTGGGCCGTGCCGAGGTGACTCTCACGATCGACAACAACGACGGCGCGCTGCCCATCGACTACACCGAGGTGTCGATCACCCGCCGGATGTTCCGGGACGGCGCCAGCGAATACGAGATCAACGGCAACTCCTGCCGCCTGCTCGACATCCAGGAACTGCTCAGCGACTCCGGCATCGGCCGGGAGATGCACATCATCGTCGGCCAGGGCCGGCTCGACGCGATGCTGCACGCCAAGCCCGAGGATCGCCGCTCCTTCATCGAGGAGGCCGCGGGCGTCCTCAAGCATCGCAAGCGCAAAGAGAAGGCGATCCGCAAGCTCGACGCGATGCAGACCAACCTCAACCGGCTCAACGACCTCACCGCCGAGCTGCGCCGCCAGCTCAAGCCGCTCGGCAAGCAGGCCGAGGTGGCCCGGCGCGCGGCCGGGATCCAGGCCGACCTGCGCGACTCCCGGCTCCGGCTGCTCGCCGACGACCTGGCGACCCTGCGCACCACGCTCGACAAGGAGATCGCCGACGAGTCCGCGATGCGCGAGCGGCGGCAGCAGGTCGAGGCGGAGAACAAAGAGGTCCAGCGGATGCTCGCCGACCTGGAGGCGCAGCATGCCGAGGACGCGCCGCTGCTGCAGGCCGCGCAGGACACCTGGTACAAGCTCTCCACGCTGCAGGAACGCTTCCGGTCGGCCGAGCAGCTCGCCTCCGAGCGGCTGCGCCACCTCGCCGCGACCCCCGAGGAGGAGCGCAGCGGGCGCGACCCCGATCAGCTGACCGCCGAGGCGGAGCGGGTCCGGGAGCAGGAGGAGGAGCTGCGCGAGGCGCTCACCGACGACCAGATGCGGCTCGCCGAGGCGGTCGAGCACCGCCAGGAGCTGGAGCGGCAGCTGCACGCGGCCGAGGGCGCGCTGCGCACGGCGGCCAAGGCCATCGCCGACCGGCGCGAGGGCCTCGCCAAGCTCACCGGCCAGGTCGACGCGGCCCGGGCCCGCACCGGCAGCGCCGCCGAGGAGATCGAGCGGCTCGCCGCGGCGCACACCGACGCGCTCATGCGCGCCGAGGCCGCCCAGGCCGAGGTCGACGCGGTCGCCGCCGAGTCCACCGAGGCCGACCGGGACAATGTCGAGCTCGACGCGCAGCACGCCGAGGCGGTCGCCGAGCACGATCGGGCCGCAGCCGTGGTCCGCGAGCTCTCCGATGC
>CAKUMG010001101.1 GCA_934667465.1 uncultured Actinoplanes sp.
CCCCCTCGACGTCCCGTACGGCGGCATCTACCTGGCCGAGGGCGGTGTCCTGCGCCGCGCCGCGGCGACCGCCGGGGGCGAGCTGCCGGAGACCCTCGACGCGATCGTCCCCGCGGACCTCCGCCACGGCACCCGGGTCCTGCCGGTGCCCGCCGGCGCTGCCGCCGTGCCGGCCGGACCGTGGGGCGACCCGGTGCGCGAGACCGTCGCGGTGCCGCTGCCCTCCGCCGACCCGGAGCGCCCGCTCGGGGTGCTGTTCGCCGCGGTGAGCCCGAGCCGGGCCCTCGACGACGGGTACCGCTCGTTCTTCGAGCTGCTGGCCCAGCAGGTGGCGGCGGCGGTGCGCACCAGCCTCGCGTACGAGGAGGAACGCCGCCGCGCCGAGGCCCTCGCCGAGCTCGACCGGGTCAAGACGGCGTTCTTCACCAACGTCAGCCACGAGTTCCGCACCCCGCTCACGCTGATGCTGGGCCCGCTCACCGACGCCCTGGCCGACACGGGCGAGCCGCTCGGCACCCGCCAGCGGGACCGCGTCGACCTGGCCCGCCGCAACGCGACCCGGCTGCTGACCCTGGTCAACAACCTGCTCACGTTCTCCGGGCTGGAGGCGGGCCGGGCCACCGCCGCCGCCCGCGAGGTCGACCTGGCCGCCCTCACCGCCGGGCTGGCCGCCGTCTTCCGGGCCGCGGTCGAGCGCGCCTCGCTCCGCCTGGTGGTCGACTGCCCGCCGCTGCCCCGCCCGGTCGCCCTCGACCCGGCGCACTGGGAGACCATCGTCACCAACCTGATCTCCAACGCGCTCAAGTTCACGTTCGTCGGCGAGATCACAATCAGTCTTGAAAGCGACGACCTGGGCGTACGGCTCCTCGTCGCCGACACGGGCATCGGCATCGCGCCCGGGGACCGGGAGCACCTGTTCGACCGCTTCCACCGGGTGCAGGGTGCCCGGTCGCGCAGCCACGAGGGCAGCGGCATCGGCCTGGCCCTGGTCCGCGAGCTGAGCCGGCTCCTCGGCGGCGACGTCACCGTCGACGGCGGGCCGGGTCGCGGCAGCACCTTCACCGTCGCCCTGCCCTGGTCCGCCCTCGACCCCGCCACCGCGGCCCCGCCGCTGACCGTGACCGCCCCGGCCGGGGACGTCACCGCCACGGCGGAAACGGCGGGAACGGCGGACGAGGCGGGCGACACGACGGGCCGGGCCGCCCGCGCGGTGGCCGAGGAGGCGCTCGGCTGGCTCCCCGCACCGTCCGCGGACGGTGACGCTCCCGCCCCGGCTGATGGTGGCGAACCGCGCGCACCGGACGGCGCCGGCGCGGGCGCGCGGATCCTGGTCGCCGACGACAACAGCGACATGCGGGCCTACCTGGCCGGGCTGCTGGCGGGGCAGGGCTGGCGGGTGCACACCGTCGCCGACGGGGATGCCGCGCTCGCCGAGATCCGCCGCGACCCGCCCGACCTGCTGCTCACCGACGTGATGATGCCCGGGATCGACGGCTTCGCCCTGGTCCGGCGGCTGCGGGAGGACCCGGCGACCCGGTCCCTGCCGATCGTGGTGCTGTCCGCCCGGGCCGGCGGCGACTCCGGCGTGGAGGGCCTCGACGCGGGCGCCGACGACTACGTGGTGAAGCCGTTCACGGCCGCCCACCTGATCTCCCGGGTCCGCACCGCCCTGCGCCGCGCGGCCCGCACCGGCACCGGCACCGGCACCGCACACCGCGCGGCAGAAGAGCCCGGCGCGGCGAAAGACTCCGGCGCGGCGAAAGACTCCGGCGCGGCGAAAGACTCCGGCGCGGCGAAAGAGAACGGCGCGGCGAGCGAGCCCACCCGTCCGACCGAGAACACCGTGGCCCCGGTCGGCAGGAAGCAGCCCGGAACCGGCGCGTTCCCCCGGGACGCGACGTTCGACAAGACGTGGACGTATCCGCTGGTGCCCACCGCCTCTGCCGCGATGCGCCGCGATCTGCGCACCGCCCTCGCCCCGGCCGACGGCGACGCCGTGCAGGACCTGCTGGTCGCCGCGACCGAGGCGGTGAACAACGCCGTCGAGCACGCGCAGAACCCCGCACGCCCGGAGGTGGAGGTGCGCCTGGTGCTCGCGGGCAGCACCGCCCTGGTCACCGTGCAGGACTACGGCAGCTGGCGGGCCCGCCCGGCGCCCCGGGACCGTGGCCGCGGTGCGCTGCTCATGAACGCGTACGGCGAGGTCGCAGTGACCACCAACGACGCGGGCACCCTGGTGGAGCTGGTCGGGGATCTGGCGAGGTGAGCCCGGCCGGCCCACGTTCCGCAGATGTCCGGGCCCGGGGGAGCTCGGACATCTGACCGGGCGGTGGAAGGGGCCCGGGAACGCCGGACCGGCCGGGTGGCCTGCCAAAGCCTGCTAGGCAGTCGCGGTGCAGGGCGTGCCGTTGAGCGCGAACCCGCTCGGCGTGCCCGGCTGGCCCGAGAAGCTCGCCTGGAACCCGGTGCTGATCGTGCCGCCGCTGGGCACCGACCCCGCCCACGTGGGGTTGGTGACGGTGACCGTGGTGCCGGACTGCGACCAGACGCCGTTCCAGCCGTTGCTCACGCTGACCGTGCCGCCGACCGTGAACGTCAGCCGCCAGGAGCTCAGCGCCGGCCCGTTGTTGGCGATGCGCAGGTCGGCGGTGAACCCGGTCGACCACTGGTTGCT
>CAKUMG010001102.1 GCA_934667465.1 uncultured Actinoplanes sp.
GGATACGGAACGGCCGCCCGTCGGATGACGGGCGGCCGGGGAGCGTACGGGGATCAGCTCTTGCGCAATGCCTGGCGGTAGTCGCTGTTGAGGCGCCCGATCAGGGAGAGCGGGATGCCCTTGGGGCAGACCGTGGTGCACTCGCCCATGTTGGTGCAGCCGCCGAAGCCCGCGTCGTCCTGGGCCTCGAGCATGTCGAGGACGCGGCTGTCGCGTTCCGGCTGGCCCTGCGGCATCAGGCCGAGGTGGGCGACCTTGGCGGCGGTGAACAGCATCGAGGAGCCGTTCGGGCAGGCCGCGACGCAGGCGCCGCAGCCGATGCAGGTGGCCGCCTCGAAGGCCGCGTCGGCGTCCGGCTTGGGGACCGGGGTGGCGTGCGCCTCGGGTGCCGTGCCGGTGGGTGCGGTGATGTAGCCGCCCGCCGCAATGATCTTGTCGAACGAGCCGCGGTTGACGACCAGGTCCTTGATGACCGGGAACGGCGAGGCGCGCCACGGCTCGACGTCGATGGTGTCGCCGTCGTTGAAGTGCCGCATGTGGAGCTGGCAGGTGGTGGTGGCCCGCTCCGGGCCGTGCGCCACGCCGTTGATCATCATGCCGCAGGCGCCGCAGATGCCCTCGCGGCAGTCGTGGTCGAACGCCACCGGGTCGTCGCCGTCGAGGATCAGCTTCTCGTTGAGGACGTCGAGCATCTCGAGGAAGCTCGCGTCCGACGAGATGTCCTTGACGTCGTAGGTGACCATGCGGCCCTTGTCCGCGGGGTCGGACTGGCGCCACACCCTGACTTTGATGTCCATTGAGGGTTATTCACGACCTTCCGTGTATTGCACAAAGCGCGAGTTGGTCACGAGGTCTCCACCGTCGTGAATAATCCTCATTACTTGTAACTCCGCGTGCTCGGGTGGACGTACTCGAATTCGAGGTTCTCCTTGCGCAGCGTGGGCGCCTGGCCCGTGCCGCCGAACTCCCAGGCCCCGACGTAGCCGAACTCGTCGTCGTGGCGCAGCGCCTCGCCGTCCTCGGTCTGGCTCTCGGCGCGGAAGTGACCGCCGGCCGACTCGGCGCGGTGCAGCGCGTCGATGCACATCAGCTCACCCAGCTCGAAGAAGTCGGCGACGCGGCCGGCCTTCTCCAGGTTCTGGTTGAGCTGCTCGCCGGTGCCGGGCACCCTGACCCTCGTCCAGAACTCCTCGCGCAGGTTGCGGATGAGCTCGATGGCCTTGGTCAGGCCCTCCTCGGTGCGCTCCATGCCGCAGTACTCCCACATGATGTGGCCGAGCTCGCGGTGGAAGGAGTCCACGGTGCGGTCGCCGTCGATGGAGAGCAGCTTGGTGATCCGCTCCTCGACGGCCGTGCGGGCGGCGACGACCTCCGCGTGGTCCTCCGAGATCTTCTCGTACGGGCCGGACGCCAGGTAGTTCGCGAGGGTGTGCGGCAGCACGAAGTAGCCGTCGGCGAGACCCTGCATCAGCGCGGACGCGCCGAGGCGGTTCGCGCCGTGGTCGGAGAAATTCGCCTCGCCGACCACGAACAGGCCGGGGATCGTCGACTGCAGGTCGTAGTCGACCCAGAGGCCGCCCATCGTGTAGTGCACGGCGGGGTAGATGCGCATCGGCGTCTCGTACGGGTCCTCGCCGGTGATGCGCTGGTACATCTCGAAGAGGTTGCCGTACTTGGCCTCGACGGCGTTGCGGCCGAGCCGGTCGATGGCGTCGGCGAAGTCGAGGTAGACGCCGAGGCCGCCGGGACCGACGCCGCGGCCCTCGTCGCAGACGTTCTTCGCCGCGCGCGACGCGATGTCGCGGGGGACCAGGTTGCCGAACGACGGGTAGATCCGCTCGAGGTAGTAGTCGCGCTCGTCCTCGGGGATGTCCGCGGGCGCCCGCTTGTCCTCTCCGGACTTGGGCACCCACACCCGGCCGTCGTTGCGCAGCGACTCGCTCATCAGCGTGAGCTTGCTCTGGTGCGTGCCGGACTCCGGGATGCAGGTCGGGTGGATCTGCGTGTAGCAGGGGTTCGCGAACAGCGCGCCCTTGCGGTGCGCCCGCCAGGTCGCCGTGACGTTGCAGCCCATGGCGTTGGTGGACAGGAAGAACACGTTGCCGTAGCCGCCCGAGGCGAGCACGACCGCGTCGGCGAGGTCGGTGCTGATCTCGCCGGTCACCATGTCGCGGACGACGATGCCGCGGGCCTTGCCGTCCACCACGATCAACTCGAGCATCTCGTGGCGGGCGTTCATCTCGATGTTGCCGAGACCGATCTGCCGCTCCATCGCCTGGTACGCGCCGAGCAGCAGCTGCTGTCCCGTCTGGCCCCGGGCGTAGAACGTGCGGGACACCTGGGTGCCGCCGAACGAGCGGTTGTCGAGCAGGCCGCCGTATTCGCGGGCGAACGGGACGCCCTGCGCGACACACTGGTCGATGATGTTGACGCTGACCTGCGCGAGCCGGTAGACGTTCGACTCGCGGGCGCGGAAGTCGCCGCCCTTGACCGTGTCGTAGAAGAGCCGGTAGATCGAGTCGCCGTCGTTGCGGTAGTTCTTGGCGGCGTTGATGCCACCCTGCGCGGCGATGGAGTGCGCGCGGCGGGGGCTGTCCTGGTAGCAGTACGACCGGACCTTGTAGCCCGCCTCGGCCAGGGTGGCTGCGGCCGAGCCGCCGGCCAGGCCGG
>CAKUMG010001103.1 GCA_934667465.1 uncultured Actinoplanes sp.
CCCGGGCGCTGATGTCCTCGGTGGCCTTGGCGGTCTCCTGGGCCAGGTCCTTGACCTCGCTGGCGACGACGGCGAAGCCCTTGCCCATCTCGCCGGCGCGGGCCGCCTCGATGGTGGCGTTGAGGGCGAGCAGGTTGGTCTGCTCGGCGATCGCGGTGATCAGCTTGATGACGTTGCCGATCTCGGCGGACGAGGTGCCGAGCTTGGTCACGGTGGCATTGGTGGTCTCGGCCATGGTGACGGCCTGACCGGCGACGGCGGCGGCCTGGTTGGCGTTCTCGGCGATCTCGCGGATCGAGGCGCCCATCTCCTCGGAGCCGGCCGAGACGGTGTCGACGTTGCGGCTGACCTCGTCGGCGGCGCCGGCGACCGTGCGGGCCTGCGCGCTGGACTCCTCGGCGTTGGTGGCGATCTGCGCGCTGGTGGCGGAGAGCTGCTCGGCCGCGGCGGCGAGCGAGTGCGAGGCGCTGCCGAGGGTCTGCACGGTCTGGCGCATGGTGGCGACCGAGCCGTTGACCTGCTGGGCCATGACGCCGACCTCGTCGCGGCTGCGGACGGGCACGGTGCCGGTGAGGTCGCCGTCGGCCATCCGGGCGAGCACGGCGCTGACGTCGTTGAGCGGGCGGACGATGCGGCGGACGGTGAGCACGGAGATCAGGATGGCGACCAGGAAGCCGATGCCGAGGGTGACCAGCATCCAGATCCGGCCGGCGCTGAAGGCCGCCTGACCGGCCGCGGCCGCGGCGGCGGCGCTGTCGTTCTCGTACGCGGTGAGGTCGGCGAACGCCTGGTTGACGTTCTCGACCAGGGGCTGCGCCTCGGCGACGTAGACCTTGTCGTAGGCGGCGCCGTTGCTGGCCAGCGCGAGCGGGACCAGCTTGTCCTCGCTGATCTTCTGCAGCTTGGTGAGGTTGTCGCCGATCGCGGTGAGGGGCGCTTCCTGCGGCTTGTCGACGCCGCCGGCGACGTACGCCTCGAGGTCCTTGACCACGATCGCCGCGGAGGCGCTCGACTGCTCGACGTAGGCCTGGCTGGACGCGGGGGTGGAGGCGAGAGTCGCCTGGGCGAGGTGGTAGAGCGCGTCGCCGAACGAGCTCCGCGCATCGGCCAGCATGTGGCCCGGCACCAGGTTCTGCTCGTAGATGGCCGTCGCGTTCTTGCTGACCGCGTTGAGGCCCACGACGCCCATGCCGCCGACCGCGGTGCCGGCCAGCAGCGCCGAGCCGACGGCGATGCCGATCTTGACGCCGACCCGGAGGTTGCCGAACCAGCCCTGCGGCCCGCCCGCTCGTTCCGTCTGCTGCTCCGCCATGGCGCCCGTCCCTCTCGTCGCGGCGCGCCCGAAGGTGGCGGCCGAACCTCCGTATCGGCCGCGCGGGACGCCGGGCGCAGCCGATACGGGGTTGCATGACGGGAGCGTTCTACAGCCGCTGGAGCTGGGTGACGATCATGGCGATCGCGAAGAAGCCGTAGAAGCCGATTGCGACGAGCATGCCGCCCAGCCGCCACCCGCGCAGGCGCAGCGGGGCGGGCAGGTCGCGGATGTTGAGCCGGACCAGCAGCATCGAGTAGAGCAGCGTCACCACGGAAGCGGCGTAGGTGGAGATGATGAGCAGGCCGAGGGGCTGGGTGAAGCCGGCGAGCAGGATGGCCGAGCCGAGCACGATCTCGGTCCAGACGACGGCCAGGTAGAGGCGCGGCTCGGTCCACCGGGTGGAGCCGGTCAGCCAGGTGCGGTGCAGGAAGTCGGAGGCGACCCGGCCGATGATGTCGAGCAGGCCCATCGCGGCGGCCCACAGCGAGACCGCGGCGACCACCAGGAAGAGGATCCGCAGCCAGTCGCCGACCTGGTCGGAGAGCACCTCGCCCTCGATGCGCAGGAAGGACGCGTTGTTCTCGACGCCGTCGCGCCCGGACAGGGTCTCGTAGGCGAGCATGCTCATCAGCGTGATCGTCACCAAGCACACCGCGACGAACGTGACCAGGTGCTCGACGTTGGCGCGCCGCCACCAGGTGCGCCAGCGGCCGAGGCCGGTCGCGTCGAGCGGGAACGTGTACCGGTCGGCGCCGGCGGCCTCCTCCTGGCCGGTGATGGGCGAGACGAGACGCGGCACGTGCGCGCCCATCCCGTACCGCTTGTCGCGGAGCCAGTTGCTGAGGACCAGATTGTGTACGCCGCCGGCACCGGCCGCGCCGATCGCGCTGAGCAGCAGGACGAACGTGGTCTCGGCCGGCAGGCGCCCGAAGTCGGTCACCACCGCGCTCGCCGTGTCGCCCCAGGTGTTCAGAGAGATCACGAACAGGACCACGACGAGCAGGAAGAACACGGTGAGGGCGACCTTGACGACCTGGACCCGCTCCACCGTCGTGTAGATGACCTTGGAGACGGAGAGCAGCGCGCCGACCAGCACCAGGCCGCCCACGGTGATCCAGACCGGGTCGCCGCCGCCGACCAGGTAGGTCAGCACGGTGGAGCCGCTGGTGGCCCAGCCCGGCCACACGTACTGGAACGCGCCGGCCAGGCAGATGATCACGCCCCACCCGGTCCACCAGCGGGAGAAGCCGGCCACGACGGTCTGCCCGGTGGCCAGGGTGTAACGCTCGATCTCCATGTTGATCACGAACTGGACGGCGAGCGTGGCGATCGCGAGCCAGAGCAGG
>CAKUMG010001104.1 GCA_934667465.1 uncultured Actinoplanes sp.
ATCATCGAGTGAGGGCGGCAGCGAGCCCAGCAGCGGGATCATGTGCTGGGTGATCAGCGGCGCGAGCAGCAGATCGCCGGGCGCGAGCAGGTCGACCCAGCGCGCCTCCTCGATCTCCGCCAGCGGCGCGACCGGCCCGGCCAGCGGCGCCGTGTAGACGTCGCAGTCCACGTCGAAGCCCGCCTCGTTCGCGGCAGGCGCGGCGAACCGCCCCACGTGCCGCAGCGAGGCGATGCCGACGCCGAGCCCCAGCTCCTCCGCCAGCTCCCGGACCAGCGCCTCGGCGGCGGTCTCCCCCGCGTCGAGCTTGCCACCGGGCTGCATGAACGCGGCGGTCCCGCGCTTGCGCACGAGCAGCCACCGCCCCTCGTCATCGCGGATCACGGCGGCGACGATGCGAAGCGTAGGCACCCGGCCATCCTAGAGCCGGCGACGCCGCCGCGGCCCTGGCCCACCTCGACGGCCACCGCCTGCTCCGCGCCCACCGCGAAAGCCCGTACGGTGTCACCCGCGCGATCGCCCGGCGGCTCGGCCGCCCGGCCACCCGCTCCCGATCTCCGCGAACGACTACGACGCGGGCCTTCGCAACGGCGACACCAGCGCCGCCTTCACCCGCGGCGGCGACCCGGTCCTGGTCCCCCGTCCCGTCTCTCGGCCGCCCGCACCAGCCCGGCCGCTCCCCCGCCGGTGGCCGGGTGACGCCATGATGGCCCGGTGGAATCCCTCTCGCTGACCGGTCCGGACAGCCATCGCCTGCGGCGCGAGCCCGGCGTGGGCAGCTGCACGCTCGGTCCCCGCCCGAGCGACCTCGTCCTGTCCCCCGCCGACAAGGTGGACTGGGCCGCCTTCGACCGGTTCACCACGCCCGCCGGATCGCCGTGGCCGCGCTGGATCACGTACGAGGGCGACGACACCGGCTGGGCCGCCTGGTCGCGGCGCCGCCCGATCGAGGGCCTCTCGTGGACGCCGCACGCGGCACACGACCTCGACGCGAGCCGGGCCCGCATCGGCGACCTGTCCGTCACGGTCCGCCGCGCCCCGCTGCGCCTGGTCCTGCCGTCCCGGACCCGGTTCGCCGCGGCCGGCGATCTGTCGCTGCTCACGCCGGTGCTCGCGCCGGGCGCGGACTGCCCGCCGCTGCGGTTCCACCCGGACACCACGGCCGCCCGCGAGGTGCCGTACGCGTTGCCGGAGCTGCCGGCCGTGCTCGGCGCGACCGACGTCGGCGTGTCCGTGCCACCGCTGCGGCAGCCGTTCGACTGCGCGGGTCTGCTGCGGTTCCCCGGCCTGCGCCGGCTTTCCCTGGCCGGCAGCCTCACCAGTCTCGGCGCACTCGCCGCCCTGCCCGGCCTCACCGCGCTGCAGCTGCGCTACGTGCCGGACCTGGCCGGCCTTCCGTCGCTGGACGCCTGGCCGGACCTGACCCACCTGATCGTCTGGAACTGCGACGACCGGACCGGCAGGCGGGTGCGCTCCGAGCTGCGCCGGACAGCCCGCGAGTGGCGCCACTCCTCGGTCTCGCAGCTGCGCTCGCCGGCCTGGTTCGCCACCGGGTACGGCCTGCCGTTCTCGGCCTGGCCGGCCCGCTCCGCCCGCACGGCAACGAAGGCGTTCCGGGCCGCCGAGACGGCGATCGGCGCCGCGCCCACGATCCCGGCCGTCCAGGAGGCGATCCACGGCTTCGTCGGCGTCCTCAACCGCCTGCCCCGCATCGAAACCACCGAGCGCGAGGACGCGGCCACCGCCGTCGACCTGCTGACCGCCACCACCCCGCACGGCGACCTCCGCACCGCGGCAGCATCCTGGTTCGACGCCACCCGCGACTTCTAACCCCTCGTCCCGTACGCGCGGACGCGTGTCAGGTGCGCCGTCGTGAACACGCGTCCGCCGCCCACCGCGACCCCGCCCGCGCTGTACCCCTCGGCGACCGGCAGCCGCCGCAGGACCCGGCCCGTCGCCGCGTGGACCGCGACGAGCAGGGTCGGTTTGCTGACGTCCTCGCCGTCCGGGGCGGTGAAGTGCTGGAACCAGACCACGCCGTTCGAGACAGCCAAAGGGCCCGTGGGGCGGGCCGGGGCGGTCCAGCGGGTGCGGCCCGCGGTGTCGAGGGCGGCGATGCGGCCGGCGGGGGAGGCGACGAGGGCGCCGGTGCCGGTGGGGGTGACGGTGGTCCAGCGGGCGTGCGGCGTACGGAACCGGGTCGTGCCGTCGGCGGATCGCAGCGCCCACAGCCGCCCGGCCGCGACGTAGACGGTGCCGCGGTCGGCGACGAGGACACCCTCGGGGATGCCGGACCGGGACCAGAGGCGGCGGCCCGTGGTGACGTCGAGTTCGTGCAGGGTGCCCGCGGCCGGCGCGCCCGTGGCGGGCAGGACGTGGATCGCGACCTGGCCGCCGGCCGCCGCGAGCCGTGGTGAGCCGCCCGCGAACGTGCGCTGCCAGGCCGGCGTGCCGTCGGCGGTCCACCAGGCGCGGACGGTGGTGTGCTCGCAGCCGGTGCGGCCCGGCAGGTCGCAGCCGGTCTCCGCGGCGGCGAGCACGAGCGGGCCCGCCTTGACCAGCTCGGTCGGGAACTTCTCGCCGGGCAGGTCGCGGTGCCAGCGGTCGCGGCCGTCGGCGGTGTAGGCGCGCACGGTTGCCCGTACCCGGGCGATCTCGTA
>CAKUMG010001105.1 GCA_934667465.1 uncultured Actinoplanes sp.
GAGAAGCGTTTCGCGCGTCACGCCGGAATAACTGATGGCAATCACGGCGTCCTGCTCGTCGAGCAGCGCGGCACTGACCCAGCCACCGAAGATCGGGAAATTGAGCAGGGCGAGCCGGCGGAACAGCCGGCGGGCCTCCTCCTCCATGTTGTCGTAGGTGTGCGAGATGCTCACCCGGATCCCGAGGGCGCCGTGCTTGAGCTCGTCGAGCCGGCGCGACTCGTTCTCCAGCCGGCTGGCCAGCTGCTCCACCGTCCAGTGCGGGCGCGCCGACAGCCGGGCGCCGGCGATGCGCAGCGCCAGCGGCAACTGCCCGCAGAGCTCGGCCAGCTCGGCGGCCGCGTCGGTCTCCTCCTGCACCCGGTCGCCGCCGGCGATCCGCGACAGCAGCGCGAGGGACTGCTCGGAGTCGAAGACGTCGACCTCGATGTGCTCCGCGCCGGGCAGCCCCGCCAGGCGCCGCCGGCTGGTGATCAGCACGGCGGCGCTGGGGTTGCCGGGCAGCAGCGGAAGCAGCTGCGTCTCGCTGCCCGCGTTGTCCAGCAGGATCAGGATGCGCCGGTCGGCGAGCAGGTCGCGGTACATCTCCGCGCGCTCCTCCACCCCGTCCGGGATCCCGTTGCCGGGCACACCGAGGGCGCGCAGGAAGCGCTCCAGCACCTGGGTGGGGCCGGCCTGCCCGGACGCGCCGGCGTGCAGGTCGGCGAAGAGCTGGCCGTCCGGGTACCGCCAGGCGAGCCGGTGCGCGACGTGCACGGCCAGCGAGGTCTTGCCGATGCCGGGCTTGCCGGCGACCACGATGACCGGGACCGCCAGCTGGGCCGGGTTGTCCGCGGCGTCGGCGAACCGGGCCTGGATCTCCTCGATCTGCGCGGTACGTCCGGTGAAGTCGGCGATGTCGGTGGGCAGCATGCTCGGCCCGCCACCGGTGACCGGCATGCCCGGCGCGGTGACAGCGGCGGGTTCCGCCGGTTCGGGGACCGGAGCCGGGACCGGCGGCGGGATGGCGACCGGCTCGGCCACGACGAGCAGCCCCGTCTCGACCGTCTCGCGGGTGGTCGGCAGGCTCAGCCCGGCATCGGAGCTGAGGATGGAGCTCTCCAGCTGCTGCAGCCGGTCGCTGGGCTCCAGGCCGAGCTCCTCGATGAGGATCCGGCGGGCCGATCGGTAGGACTCCAGCGCCTCGGCCTGCCGGCCGGAGCGGTACAGCGCGAGCATCAGCTGGCCGCGCAGCCGCTCGCGCAGCGGGTGGGCGGCGACCAGGCCGGTCAGCTCGGCGATCAGGTCACCGTGCCGGCCCAGGCTCAGATCCAGGTCGATGCACTCCTCGGTGGCGGTGAGCCTGCGCTCGACGAGCCGGTCGGCGGCCGCGCGCAGCGGATCGCTCTCCAGCCCCTCCAGCGGCACGCCGCGCCACATGCCCAGCGCCTCGCGGTAGAGGCGCACGGCCTCGTCCTTGTCGGCGGCCGCGCCCGCCCGGGTCAGCAGCGACTCGTACCGCTGCAGATCGACCTCGTCGCCGGGCACCTCCAGGGCGTACCCCTGGTGGCGGGTGGTGATCGCCTCCGGCCGCCCGTTGGCGGCCAGCAGCCGGCGCAGCGCGGAGACACAGATCTGCACCTGGGCCCGTGCGCTGTTGGGCGGCCGCTCGCCGTAGACGGCGGCGACCAGCCGGCTGACCGAGACGACCCGGCCGGGTTCGAGCGTGAGGCAGGCGAGCACGATCTGCTGGCGGTGGCCGCCGAGGTCGAGGCGGCGCCCGTCGTCGTCGGCCGCCTCGAGCGGACCGAGTACACGGAATTCCATCGGCCCCGCCTACTCCGCGACGCCAGGACGTACGTTCCCGGGTGGTACAGCCGTGCTCACCGGGTGCCCGAGGCCGTGTCTCGCTTCACCACGTCTGCCCTCGTTTTAGTGACAAGTCCACAATGCACTCCCCCGTATGTGTCGTCCTGAGGTTACGAACACATCCGCGGCCACCGCTAGGCCGCTCATCTAACCGCACCATAAGTCCGGCACCCAACTGGCCATTCAACCGATTGCGCAGCAGCGAAGGTTACGGCAACCGGGTGTCGCCCCACCCCTACGACCGGACCCCGGACTTGCGCGCCACGACGGACCGAGGGGTCCCCCGCGACCGCGACCGCCCCTACCGTGGCTGACATGCAGGATCAAACGACGACGGTACGCGCGGCGGGGCGCCCCAGCCGGGCGGCCGCCCCCACGACGGCAGCCATCCGAACCGCGACGACGCCGGCGAGCCGGTGGCCGGCATGAACGGACCCGATCCGCGCTGGATCCGGCGGTACCACCCCGCATCGGACGCCGGCGTCACGCTCGTCTGCCTGCCGCACGCGGGCGGCTCGGCCAGCTTCTTCCACCCGGTCTCGGCGGCGCTGGCCGGCTCCGTCGACGTGGTGGCCGTGCAGTACCCCGGGCGGCAGGACCGCCACGACGAGCCGCAGGTCGCCGGCATCGCGGACCTCGCGGCGGCGGTGGCCGATCAGGTGGCCACGCTCGGCCCCCGGCCGGTCGCCCTGTTCGGGCACAGCATGGGCGCCGTCGTCGGCTACGAGGCCGCGGTCCTGCTGGAGCGCGCCGGCCACCCGCCGGTGCACCTGTTCGCGTCAGGCCGGCGGGCCCCGTCACGGGGCCGGC
>CAKUMG010001106.1 GCA_934667465.1 uncultured Actinoplanes sp.
CCATGCGCACTGTGCGCCGCCCGCTCGCCCGCGGCGTGCGTCGTCCGCCTGCGGCGTCGGCCCGCGCTGGCTCGCGTGGTGCGCCGCTCGGGCGCGCCTGGCTACTCGCGTCGTCCGCCCGTGCCGTGCGCTCGTCCGCCCTGTGCGCTCGTCCGCGCTATGCGTCGGCCGTCCCGGGTGTCGGGCGCTGGCCGCCGTGCGCCAGCCGTGTGCTGCCCGCGTCGGCCGCCGAAGTGCCGCGTGCCGGGTGTCGGCTGCGCGGCGGCGGGTGGGCCGGAAATGCGGATCGCGCGCCCCGGCCGGCATCGGTGGGTGCCGGGGGACGCGCGATCGGCGAGTCGGGTGGTGCGGTGGGGTGTCGCGGAGCCGGGGTCAGCCGCCGAACGGGGCGAACTCCACCACCGTGACCTTGATGTCCGCGCCGCTGGGGGCGGTGTAGGTGACCGTCTGGTCCTTGCCGGCGCCCAGGATGGCGTTGCCCAGGGCGGACTCGGGACTGTAGACCGTGAGGTCCGTGGTCGACGCGATCTCGCGGGAGCCGAGGAGGAACTTCTCGGTGTCGCTCTTGTCGTCGTCGAAGTAGATGGTCACCACCATGCCGGGGGCCACCTTGTCGGTGCTCGGGGCATCGCCGACCTCGGCGTTGCGCAGGAACTCCTTCAAGTAGAGGATCCGGCCCTCCTGCTTGCCCTGCTCCTCACGCGCGGCGTGGTAACCGCCGTTCTCCCGCAGATCGCCCTCCTCGCGGCGGGCGTTGATCTCGGCGGCGACGGCCGGCCGGGCTGCGATCAACTCGTCGAGCTCGGCCTGCAGCCGGTCGTAAGCGTCCTGGGAGAGCCAGGTCTTCGACGCCTCTGAACTGGTCACAGACTCTTCTCCTTGAAGCGTGCTGAGCGTACGGAGCGAATCACCCACCTTACCAGCGGTGTTCGACACGTCCGATTCGCTCGAAACGGAGGGTGGAAACGGACCTTCCGCCGGACGTGGAACTCCCGCCCGGCACTGTGCTCCTGCCTCCGTACTTCTACCCGGTGGGTCTGACAGTTTCCTTGAACCGGGGACCGCCGGACCCGTGCCGGGCGTCTGTCACCCCGTGGGCTCGCCGCACCGGACGACGTCGCCGACGACGCCCCGGGCGTTGGTGGTGACGACCTCGGAGGCCCTGATGATCTCCTCGTTGCCGGTCGCCCGGACGGTCACGGTGCGCCGCCCGACCTCGAAGCCGTCGTAGTCGCGGACGCGCAGGCCGCAGGTCGCGGAGCCGCCGGCCGGGACGTTGACCGTGAAGTCGATCGTCATCTGGCTCTCCGTGACGTTCGTCCAGCGCACGATCTGGGCCTCGTAGTGGTGGCTTCCCCAGGTGCCCCATACCCGGAACAGCAGCGCCACCGCGCCGACGACGATGATCAGCCCGAGCGCGATGGGGCCGGCGAGGCGGCGGCGCCCGTCGCGGCGCCGGCCGTACCGGCCCGCCGGGAATACGGGAGTTGTGGCGCGCGTCTCGCTCACCTGGGGGACCTCTCGTGCGAAAACTGTCGGTGCCATCGGCAAGAATGGCCTTGTCCATCTTCGCAGCCGACGCCGGGTCCGCCGAAGAGGCCTGGTCGAGGGAGATATCAGTGGTTGAGCAGTTGCGTCTGATGACGGTGCACGCGCACCCGGACGACGAGTCCAGCAAGGGTGCCGCGACCATGGCGCGCTATGTCGCCGAGGGCGTCGACGTCCTCGTGGCGACCTGCACCGGCGGCGAGCGCGGCAGCGTGCTCAATCCGAAGATGGACCGGCCCGAGGTGCTGGCCGACATCAGCAACATCCGCCGCGGCGAGATGGATCGCGCCCGCGAGATCCTCGGCGTCAAGCAGGCCTGGCTCGGCTTCGTCGATTCCGGCCTGCCCGAGGGCGACCCGCTGCCGCCGCTGCCCGAGGGCTGCTTCGGCCTGGTCGACCCGGCCGTCGGCGCGCTGCCGCTGATCAAGCTCATCCGCGAGTTCCGGCCGCACGTCATCACCACCTATGACGAGAACGGCGGCTACCCGCACCCCGACCACATCATGTGCCACAACATCTCGGTGGTGGCCTTCGACGCCGCGGGCGACCCCGACCAGCACCCGGAGCTCGGCGAGCCGTGGCAGCCGCTCAAGCTCTACTACAACGGCGGCTGGACCCGGGCCCGCATGCTCGCACTGCACGAGGGCATGCTGGCGGCCGGCCTCGAGTCGCCCTACACCGAGTGGCTCAAGGACGAGTCGCGCGCCGACCGCGGCGACAAGATCACGACGCGCGTCGAATGCGGTGAGTATTTCCACATCCGCGACGACGCGTTGCGCGCGCACGCGACGCAGGTAGACCCGGACGGCTTCTGGTTCAAGATCCCGCTGGAGCTGCAGCAGAAGGTGTGGCCGACGGAGGACTTCGAGCTGGCTCGGTCGCTGGTGGACAGCCCGGTTCCCGAGTCGGACCTGTTCGCTGGGGTCCGTGAGGTCGTTCAAGCCCGGTGAGGTGAGCCGGGGGCCGGGGCCGGGGGCGGGGGGCCGCCGGGGGGCCGGGGGCTGCCATGAGGTGGGCTTTGGGTTTGGCTGGGCGCTTACGCGCTTGGGCGCTTACGCGCTTGGGCGCTTACGCGCTTGGGCGCTTACGCGCTTGGGCGCTTACGC
>CAKUMG010001107.1 GCA_934667465.1 uncultured Actinoplanes sp.
CGCCCAGGGTCGCGGCGGCGGCGATCGCGGCGTCGACCGCGTTGCCGCCGCGGCGCAGGACGTCGAGGCCGACGGCGGTCGCGGTCGCGTCGACGGTCGACACGGCACCGCCGTAACCGGTCGCGGTCGGCGATTTGGGCGGAGCCGGTTTCGCCTGAGCCGGGGCGGCGGAGGAAAGAAGAAGAACCAGCGTGGCCGAGGTTGCCAGCGCGGACGTGAGCCGCATCGTGCCTCCGGGCGAGTGAAGGAGAGTGTGGACGGTCCCACTCTGCCTACCGCGAGTCAGGAGGGTGCACAACCTGAACCGCCGCTGTGGCTGGCCCAGGTCGCGAACATCGCCGCATAGCGCCCGCCCGCCGCGACCAGCTCGGCGTGCGATCCGGACTCCACGATCCCGTGGTCGTCCACGACGATGATGCGGTCGGCGCGCATCGCGGTGGAGAGCCGGTGCGCGACCAGGATCGCCGTACGGCCTTCGAGG
This sequence comes from uncultured Actinoplanes sp., assembly GCA_934667465.1. Classification (GTDB taxonomy): domain Bacteria; phylum Actinomycetota; class Actinomycetes; order Mycobacteriales; family Micromonosporaceae; genus Actinoplanes. Next base: position 482 of record CAKUMG010001107.1, read on the forward strand.
AGCTTGTCGAGCGCCGCCTCCACGCGCAGCTCGCTGCGCAGGTCGAGGCTGGAGGTGGCCTCGTCGAGCACGACCACGCGCGGCTCGGCGAGGAACGCGCGGGCCAGCGCGAGCAGCTGCCGCTCCCCCGACGACACCGACTGCCCGCGCTCGTGCAGCGGCGTCGCCAGCCCCTCCGGCGAGCGTTCGACCAGGTCGCGCAGCCCGACGGCGTCGACGGCGGCCCACACCTCGGCATCGGTCGCGGCGGGGCGGGCGAACGCGATGTTGTCGCGCAGCGAGCCCGCGAACAGGAACGGCTCCTGCGGCACGACGCCGATCTGCCGGCGCAGCGAGGCGAGGGTGACCTCGCGCAGGTCGTGGCCGTCGATGCGGATCGCGCCCGCGTCCGGGTCGTAGAGCCGGGTGACCAGCTTGGCCAGGGTGGACTTGCCGGCGCCGGTGGGTCCGACGCAGGCCACGGTCTCGCCCGGCGCGATGGTCAGGTCGACGTGCCGGAGCACCGGCCGGTCCGGCAGATAGCCGAAGCTGACATCCGAGAAGACGATCTCTCCGCGTACGCGCGGGAGCGGCCGCGCGCCGGGCGCCTCCCGCACGGTCGGCGGGGTGCCGAGCAGGCCGTTCAGCTTGCCGACCGCCGCCCGGCCCTGCTGGTACTGCGTGTACAGCTGGACCAGCTGCTGCACCGGCTGGAAGAACGCGTTGAGGTAGAGCACGAAGGCGGTCAGCTCGCCGACGCTGAGCTCGCCGCGCAGCACCATGCGGCCGCCGGCGAGCAGCAGCGCCGCCATGCCGAGCAGGCCGATCACCGAGCTGCCCGGGCCGTAGATCGCGTTGATCCGGCCGGTGAAGTCGTTGGCGTCGCGGTAGCCGCCGACCACGTCGCGGTGGGCGACGATGTTGCGCTCCTGGCGGTTGTGCGCGGTGACGACCCGGGCGCCGTTGAGGCTCTCGGAGAGGTCGGCGAACATCGTGGCGATCGCGTCGCGCTGCCGGTTGTAGCCGCGGTCGGCGGCCCGCCGGAACCACAGCGACAGCGCGGTCAGCGGCGGCACGACCAGCACCAGCGTGAGCACGGCGAGCCCGGCGTCGTAGTGGAACAGCACCGCGGTGACCACGATCATGGTCAGCGCCTGGATGCCGAGCTGGGCGAAGCCGTCGCCGATCAGCGTCTGCAGCGCCTCCACGTCGGAGGTCATCCGGGTCATCGTGACCCCGGCCTTCTCCCGGGTGTAGTAGTCCAGCGACATCCGCTGCAGGTGGGCGAAGACGCGGATGCGCAGGTCGCGGGTGGCGGACGCGGCGAGCCGGCCGGTCTGCCGCATCCGGGCCGCGGTCGCGAGGCCGGTCAGCAGCACCGCCGCCACGAACGCGGCCGTCGCGGTGACGAGCACTGTCAGGTTCTTGTCGCCGATGCCGTGGTCGATGCCGATCTGCACGAGCAGCGGCCCGGCCTGCAGGAGCAGGGTCTCGACGAGTACGGCGACCACGGCCGCCCCGAGCAGCGCGGGCCGCCCGGCGACCAGCCGGGCCATCGAGACCCGGCCGCCGCCGCCGCCCACCGGGTCGAACGTGACCCGGGGGTCGCCGTGGTCGGGCTCCTGCTGCTCCAGCCGCACCACACCCTCGGCCAGTTCCGGCGGGACCCCCGCGAACGGCAGGCCGTTGCCCTTGCGCCCGGCCGCCCCGACCGAGGAGCGCCCGCCGGCGTGGAACCCGCCGAAGCCGCCGCCGAACATGCTCATGTGACCACGTCCTCGGCGGAGGTCGCCGACGCGAGCACCGCCGCGTAGCGGGGCTCGGTGGCGAGCAGGGACTCGTGGGTGCCGTCGGCGACGATCCGGCCCGCCTCCATCAGGACCACCCGTCCGGCGAGCGCGATGGTGGAGAGGCGGTGGGCCACGATCAGCGTCGTCCGGCCCGCCATCCGCTCACCCAGCGACTCGTGGATGGCCTGCTCGACGGTCACGTCCACGGCGCTGGTGGCGTCGTCGAGCACCAGGATCGGCGGGTTCACCAGCAGCGCGCGGGCGATCGCGACGCGCTGCCGCTGACCGCCGGACAGGGTGTAGCCGCGCTCGCCGACGACGGTGTTGTAGCCGTCGGGCAGGTCGCGGACGAACCCGTCGGCGTCCGCGGCGCGGGCGGCGGCCACGATGTCGACGCGGGGC
>CAKUMG010001108.1 GCA_934667465.1 uncultured Actinoplanes sp.
GCGCCCCGGCCGCGACCCGGAACACCCGGCCCGCGATCGCCAGGTCGTCCGGGGCGGCGGCGCCGCGTACGGCTGCCACCCGCAGGCTGCCGTCGTCCGGGTCCAGGGTGAAGACGGTGGCGGCGCGCATGCCGCACGGGCCGGCCAGGCGGTGCTCGATGATCATGAGCACGTGCGCGAGGGACGGGATGTCCCGGACCATGGCCTCGATGAGGTCGGCGGGCAGCCGGGACTGGTCGTCGGACACGGGCGGCGCGGCCGCGTCATGTGCGCCGACCGTGGTCGTCTGGCTGCCGGGAGTCACGAGGGAAATGATCGGCAGGTGTGCGACGCGCCTGAGCATCCGGGTGGTGCGGGCCCGCGGGACTCGACCGACTACCGTTCCAGCCACCGGGTACTGCACCCGGGTGATCGCGAGAGGAAGTGCCGGCATGAGGGTGTGCGTCGTCGGAACGGGTTACGTGGGTCTCACCACCGGCGTCAGCCTGGCCTTTCTCGGCCACGACGTCACCTGCGTCGACCTCGACCTGGCCAAGGTCGACATGCTGTCCGCGGGCCGCTCGCCGATCTACGAGCCGCACATGGACAGCCTGCTCGCCGACGCCGCCGAGCGGCTGAGCTTCACCACCGACTACGGCGCCGCGGTGCCGCAGGCCGAGGTGGTCTTCATCGCCGTGCAGACCCCGTCGCAGGCCGACGGCAACCCGGACCTGCGCTACCTGCGCTCGGCCGCGGAGAGCGTGGGCGCGCACATCGGCGACGACTTCACCGTCGTGGTCAACAAGTCGACGGTGCCGATCGGCAGCAGCAACTGGGTCGACTCGATCCTGCGGGAGAGCTTCGAGCGTACGCACGAGCGGCGCAGCAACGGCGAGTTCTCCGTCGCCTCGAACCCCGAGTTCCTGCGCCAGGGCGCCGCGATCAAGGACACGCTCTACCCGGACCGGGTGGTCGTGGGCTCCGACAACCCGCGCAGCCTCGACGTGCTCAACCGGCTCTACCGCTCGCTGCTCAACCAGACCTTCACCCCGCCGACCTACCTGCCGCGCCCGGCCGACCTGGGCGCCGTGCCGATGGTCTCCACCGACCTGGCCTCCGCCGAGCTGATCAAGTACGCCGCCAACGCGTTCCTGGCCCTGAAGATCAGCTTCGCCAACGAGGTGGGGCAGCTCGCCGGCCGGGTCGGCGCCGACATCACCCAGGTCACCCGCGGGATCGGGCTCGACACCCGGATCGGTCCCCGCTTCCTGCAGCCCGGCATCGGCTGGGGCGGCTCCTGCTTCGGCAAGGACACCGCGGCCCTGATCGCCACCGCCGCCGACTACCACCTGCAGATGCCGATCGTGTCCGCCGCCCGCGAGGTCAACCAGCTGCAGCGGCGCCTCGTCGTCGACCGGCTCCTCGACGAGCTGCGCATCCTCAAGGGCCGCCGGATCGGCCTGCTCGGGCTCGCCTTCAAGCCGGACACCGACGACATGCGCGACGCCCCGGCCCTCGACATCGCCCGCATGCTGCTCGACCGCGGCGCCCGGATCAGCCTGCACGACCCGGTGGCCGCCGACCGGTTCCGCCGCGAGCAGCCCGACCTGCTGCCCTACCTCGCGGACGACGTCGAGACCGTGTTCGACGACAGCGACGCGGTGATCCTGGTCACCGAGTGGTCGCAGTACCTCGACCTCGACTGGGGCAAGCTCTCCGGCCTCATGCGCAGCCCGGTCATCCTCGACGGCCGGCACTGCCTCGACCCGGAGCGCCTCGAGCGCCTCGGCTACCGGTTCCTGTCGGTCGCGGCGACCCGCTGACCGGCCTCTGCCACCCGCCGGCCACCGTCATCCGGTGGCCGGCCACCGCCCGGCGGAAGGGACGACCATGGGCGCGGACGAGGGCTACCAGGCGCTGCTGCGCCACTTCGCCGACCTGCGCGACGGCAACCACGGCGACGCGGTCGACCGGCCCGGCAAGGAGAAGCTCTTCGCCACGGCCGTGGCGCTGATCGACGGGCCCGTGCGGCAGGTGCTCGGGGAGGCGGACCGGCACCTGCTGGCCGGCTCCGGCGAGATCGCCGCGACCGGGCTCACGGACGACGCCGACGGCCCGGCCGCGGGCTGGACGCTGAGCTGGCCCGAGCAGCGCGCCGCGGACCTGCCGCCGCTGGGCTTCGTCGCGCACTTCGGGCGGGCGTTCCACCACCCGCACCTGCGCGGCGTCACCGTCCGGGACTGGCCCCTCAACGTCTTCACCGCCGAGGACGCGGCCGCGCTGGTCCCCACGCTGCGCGCGATCGTCACCGCCGACCTGCACAACCTCGTGTTCCAGCGCGACTACCGCATCGTCCCGGCCACGACCCGCGCCTGACCCTGCCCGGCGGGTCACCAGGGGAGCGGGCCCTCGTCGTTGAAGTAGCCGCCGGTCGGGCCGTCGTCCGGCAGGGTCGCCAGCTTGATCGCGATCGCCGCCCCCTGCTCCGGCGTCCGGTGGCCGCGGAACCCGTTCAGGTCCGTGGCGACGAAGCCGGGGCAGCCCATGTTGATCAGGATGCCGGTCCCCTCGAGCTCCCGCACGTACTGCAGCGTGACCGCGTTGAGGAACGTCTTCGACGGCGCGTACGCGACCGCGACCGGCCCGGTCACGGTCGCCGCGCCCGGCCCGGAC
>CAKUMG010001109.1 GCA_934667465.1 uncultured Actinoplanes sp.
TAATTTATCTCGGTGTCGATGGAGTTCTGCTGCGCCGCTCCTGCGTCAGCCGCAGCGGCTTCGAGTTGTCGCCGTATGCCGAGGAGTTTTTGGCGCATCTTGTCGCCTCTCATAACGTATTCTGGCTAACAACGCGGTGCAGAAGAGCGGAGATTGCGTCCGTCAAGCTGGTGTAAATTGGGAAGCGGTCATCAGCACCGTAGGTCAGGTCGTAGTCAGCGCAGCGAGGGCCGCTTCATCACTGGCAGCCATGCCGGCCATCGTTTCCAGCGTCAAGTAACGGTGTTGTAGCTGCCACTCGTCATTCTGTTCGAGAAGTACAGCGCCGACCAACCTTCGAACGATGACCTCCACAATGTTGCCAATCGCCTCGAGCCGGCATCGCCGGATCAAAGGGCTGGTCATCGGCTTTAGGCGGTGGCAGGGCCGGCACGCGGAAGACGACTTGAACGTGGTCACCGTCGACTTCAACCCGCCGAACCATTGCGCGGATGATCTCGCGCGTGCCATTCCAGTCGATCTCATCCAAGGCCCCGTGGACCCGGTCGGCAAAATCCTCGACGCGGCCGATCACCAGCGCCAGGCTGCGCTCTATCTCGGCATCGGCCACCAGCCGCTCCCGCTCACCCTCCAATTGGGCCAGGCGCTCCCTCATGCCGCCGACCCGCGGCTCGAACTCGTCCCGCTCAATTCTCAGCTCGGCGTAGCTGTCGATCAGCCGTCCGATACCCCGGCGCACGGCCGCGATCTGGCGCTCGAGCGCCGCTACCGCCTCCGCGCCGTGCGAACTTCCCCGGCTCACGGCGAGACGGCGCTCGTACTCGGCGGCAAGCCGCCGGGGATCTTCAAGAACCGCCCGGATCTCGTCCCAGACCGCCCGTTCCAGCCGGTCGCTGCGGACCGACCGGTTGTCGCACACGGCCGTCCCGGCGAAGCGATGGGCGTCGGTTCCGGGGCAGCGGTAATAGCCGTAGTCGGCCGGGCGCTGCTTCCCGACCAGACCGCGTGCCATCTTACCGTAGAAGCCGTACCCGCAGCGCCGGCACACCACCAGGCCCTGCAGCAGCCAGCCGGGCCGGCGGCGGCGTTCACGCCGGTGGCGGCGGTTGGTCTCGAGTTGGGCCTGCGCCGCGTCGAACACCGCCGCATCGACCAGGGCGGGGACTGGGATCTCGATCCATTCCTCGCGCGGCACGGGTACCCGGGAGATCGCCTTCGAGGGATGGGGATGACCCTTACGGGGGCGCAGGGGCGGCTGTGCCTCGACATGGCGCGAGCGGCCGAAGACGGCGCGTCCGACGTAGGCGGTATTGCGCAGCATCAGCGCGACCGTGGTCGGGTCCCAGCGCGCCAGCCCGGTCCGTGTCGGCCGGCCCGCCTCCTGCAGCCGGCGGCAGGCCTCGCGGAGGCTCAGGCGATCAAGGCCGATCCAGGCGAACAGAAGCCGGACCCAGCGTGCCTCCTCCTCGACCGCCTCAACGCGCGCCACCCCGCCGCCCTCGTCCCTGGTGACGTAACGGTAGCCGAACGGGACGCGACCGATGGCGCTGATCAGTCCTGAGCGGGCGGCGTGGCGCCGCCCGCGCCGGCTCCGCTCCAGGATCTTGGCGCGCTCGTACTCGGCGACCATCCCCTGGACCTGGAGCAGGAGGTCGTCCTCGGGGCTGGCACCGATCGGCCGGTTGACGAACACCACCTCGGCACCGGCCCGGCGGAACTCCTCGATCAGCAGGACTTGGTAGGCGTAGCGGCGCGCCAGGCGGTCGGGAGCGAGGACGTAGATGCGGTCGACCAGACCGCCCGCTACCCGGTCGCGCAGCCGCTCCAAAGCCGGGCGCCGCAGGGTGGTGCCGCTGAACCCCTCGTCGACAAAGGCATCCTCAGCCTCGAGCGCGACGCCGTCGGCGCCGATCCGGTCGCGCAGCGCGGCCACCTGGCTGTCCACGGTGTTGCCGCGCGCCTGCTGATCAGTCGAGACCCTTGCGTAAAGGGCGATCTGAAGGTTAGGCATCCTCAGCCCTCCGATTTAGCGGCTTGGTTGCCGCGCCGTCCTTTCGGGGCTCGGTCGTCCCCAGATGCCGGCGCGTGATCGGCACAGCGCTCTCGTAGGCATCGGCTAGACTTTGCGGACTGGTCCGCGTCGTCTCGAACGACACCTCGACGGTCAACCGCGGCGCTTCCCTGCGCCGAGCCATCGGCGCCTCCCTCGGCACGCTCCCGCAGATCGGGTTGCCAACAGAGGTTCAACGGAGTGCCGTCGAAACCCTCTCGGTAGCGCGGGCGAAGCTGTGCGCGCTCAACCACCACCGTCCATTCGAAGTCCACAATGGCAACATTGTGGAGGTCGTCACGCTTGCTTCATTCGGGAAAATACCAACGACATTGGTGCGGCGTTTTACTTCCTTGTTCAAGCGCTCGATTGGATTAGTCGAGTGCAGCTTGCTACGATGGGGCTCAGGATAGTCCATGTAGGCGAGCACGTCATGTTCGGCCTCGTCGAGCAGGGCGGCGACTTTGCGAAAGCGCGGGCGGAGTTGATCGGCAACGTGGCGCCAGGCTTGTCCGGCAGTCTCACGATCGGGCTGAACGAAGACCTGGCGAACAGCGGCCGCGACGACACTCTGCTGGCTTTTCGGCACATGGACCAATA
>CAKUMG010001110.1 GCA_934667465.1 uncultured Actinoplanes sp.
CCCCTACACCGTGACGAAGAACGTGCGGCAGGTATCGCTGCTGCTGCGTATCGGCGGCAATGCCGACGTGTACATCGACGCGATCGAATACTATAACTATACCGCCACGGACGGCGTGGTGTATGCCGAGGACTTCGCGTCCGCCTCGTCGGACGGCACGTTCGGCGGCTGGCACAAGAGCGCGGCGCAGGGCGCGCCGACGCTCGGGACGAACGGCGCGGCCGTCATCGGCGGCGTCGCGATCGCCGGCGGCGTCGGCACCGTCTGGGGTGCGGCCATCGGGGCGTTCCTGCTGCTCACGATCAACCGCGCCCTGCCCATCATCGGCATCGACGACTTCTGGCAGCAGGCCGTCGTCGGCGCCCTCATCATCGGGGCGATCGTGCTCGACCGCGTGCTGGCCGTGCGCCGCCACCGACGACTCGTCGCCCAGCGAGAGGAACAGCGATGACCGTCACGAGCGACCCCACCAGGGTCGTGACCACCCGGACCCCGGCGCACGCCCATCCGCTGTGGCGGCGCTGGCTCTTCACGCGCGAGGCGACGATCATCGCCCTCCTCGTGCTGGTCGTGGTCGTGTCCCTCGCGACCGTGCGCAACTTCGACAGCCCTCTGACGCTGACGTATCTGCTGCGCGACACCGCCCCGATCCTGCTGATCGCTCTGCCGATGACACTGATCATCGTGACGGAGGAGATCGATCTGTCGGTCGCGAGCATCCTGGGCCTGTCGAGCGTTGTGACGGGCGTGCTGACGGCGGCCGGTACGCCGTTCGCGGTCGCGGCGATCCTCGCGATCCTCGCCGGCGCGGTGTGCGGCGTGATCAACGGCTTCCTCGTCACGGTGGTCGGCCTGTGCGTGTTCCTGGCGTACGCCACGACCGCGGTGGTGGCCCGCCGGCTCGGCGCGGGCGACCGCCCCGGGGCGCTGCAGGTCGGCGTCGACGGGCTGTGGCTGGCGGCCGGGCTGGGCGTGGTGCTCGCCGCGGTCGCCCTGGCCGTCGCCCCGTGGGCCGTCGGCGCGCTCGGCGCCACCGGCGACGTGGCGGACCAGGCCACCACGTACCTGCGCGCCTCCGCCCCGGGGCTCCCGGGCATGCTGGTCGTGCTCGCCGCCACCGGCGCGCTGCGGGGCCTGCAGGACACGAGGACTCCCCTGGTCGTCGCGGGCGTCGGCGCCGCCGTCAACGCGGTGCTCAACGTCGTCCTGGTCTACGGGCTGGGCATGGGCATCGCCGGCTCCGGCGCGGGCACGGCCGTCACCCAGGTGGCCATGGGGCTCGCGCTCGCGCTGGTCGTGGTGCGCGGCGCCCGGGCGGCCGGGGCGTCCCTGCGCCCCGCGCCCGGCGGCATCCTCGCGGGCGTCCGCACCGGCACGCCGCTGCTCCTGCGCACCCTGTCGCTGCGCGCGGCGATCCTGCTCACCGTGTGGGTCGCCACCGGGCTCGGCCCGGTCGCCCTGGCGGGCCACCAGGTGGTCAACGCGATCTGGGGGTTCGTGGCGTTCGCGCTGGACGCGCTCGCGATCGCGGCGCAGGCCCTGATCGGGCACGCGCTCGGCGCGGGCGACACGGGCCTGGTGCGCGCCCTGCTGCGCCGCACGCTGGCCTGGGGCGTCGGCGCCGGCGGGGTGCTCGGCGTCCTCACCGGCGGCCTCGGCTGGTGGCTGTCCGCGGCCTTCACCCCCGACCCGGACGTCCGGCACGCCATCACCGTCAGCCTGGTCGTCGCCGCGGTGCTCATGCCGATGGCGGGCTGGGTGTTCGTCCTGGACGGCGTGCTCATCGGCGCCGGCGACGGCCGGTTCCTCGCCGCCGCCGGCATGGTCACCCTCGCCGCCTACGTCCCCGTCGCGCTGGCGGTGCGCGCGTGGGCGCCGGAGGGCTGGGCCGGGCTGGCGTGGCTGTGGGCGGCGTTCGCGGGCGTGTTCATGCTCGCGCGCGCCGTGACGACGGGCCTCCGCGCTCGCCGGGACACGTGGATGGTCACCGGCGCCTGAGCCGGTAGCGTCGAGCCGGCCCGCCGCACCACCGAGGAGAGCACCCGATGACCGACCCCCGCCCCAGCGTGCTGTTCGTCTGCGTGCACAACGCCGGCCGCTCGCAGATGGCCGCGGGGCTGCTCACCTCGCTCTCGGGCGGCGCCGTCGAGGTGCGCTCCGCCGGGTCCGCGCCCGCCGACCGGGTCAACCCCGTCGCGGTCGAGGCGATGGCCGAGCTCGGCGTCGACATCACCGCCGAGCGGCCGAAGGTGCTCACGCCCGAGGCGGTGCAGACCTCCGACGTCGTCGTGACGATGGGCTGCGGCGACGCGTGCCCGTACGTCCCGGGCACCCGCTACGAGGACTGGGTCCTCGAGGACCCCGCCGGGCAGGACCTGGCGACGGTGCGCGGCGTGCGGGACGAGATCCGCCGCCGGGTCGAGGCGCTGCTCGCCGAGCTCGGCGTGCCGCAGGCGGGCCCGCTCAGCGGGGCGTGACCTCCGGCCCGCTCGCCGGGCCGTCCCCGGGCTGCGTGCCGGGCGGCTCGGTCGTCGCCGCGTCGTCCCCGGCACCGTCCCCCCGCCCCTGCGCCGCGAGGATGAGGAACACGACGCCGACCGGCAGGAACGCGAACGACGCGTACCGCATCGAGTCGTTGGTGAACCC
>CAKUMG010001111.1 GCA_934667465.1 uncultured Actinoplanes sp.
GGACGTCACGTGAGCGGACGGAAGTGATGGGGCATGTAGGCCGTTGTGAGACTTGAGCGTCCAACGCTCAACTTCGCACCGGAGGAGATTGCCATGCTGCTGCGCAACGACGCGTTCCGTGACTTCGACCGCCTGACGACCCGCGTGTTCGACACGGCCACCCGCTCCTCGGGTGCCCGCCTCGACGCGTACGCGATCGATGACACGTTCTTCATCGACATCGACCTGCCCGGGGTCGACCCGGCCAGCATCGACATCACCGTCGACCGCAAGGTGCTGACGGTGCGTGCCGAGCGTAAGCGCACCGAGCGTGAGGGTGTGCGCTACGTCGTCGCCGAGCGTCAGACCGGCCCGGTCAGCCGTCAGATCTTCCTGTCCGACACGCTCGACACGGACCGCCTGGAGGCCCGCTACGAGAACGGCGTGCTCACCCTGAGCATCCCGGTCGCCGAGCAGGCCAAGCCCCGCAAGATCGAAGTGGCCTCCGTCTGACGGAGAGCCGCGATGCGGCGGAACCACGACACGCGAGGCCCGGGGCACTGCGCCCCGGGCCTCGCGTGCAACGAGCGGCATACAACGAACGGCGCGCGACGAGCGGCGCGACAGGCGAGCGTGCGTCGAGCCGCGCGCGCCGAGCGGCGTACGGGATGCGCCGTGCGATCTGCTCAACCCTCCGCTCAACCCTCCGCCGAGGCCTCCTCCAGGAAGTGCTCGATCCACGCGATCCGCTCCGGGCTCAGCCGGGCATCCCTGGCCTGCTGCAACGCCTCCCGCACATGCGCCAGCCCCTGCTCCCGCAACCCGTCCGTCAGCTCCGCCAGCCCGAGCGCCATCGTCCCGCCCGGCATCCACCGGGCATCCCCCAGCTCGGCCCGGAGCTCGTGCGAGATCCGCAGGTGGTGCAGCGCCAGATCGGACTGCAGATCCCCCGCCGTGTGATAAAAGCCGATGTGCCGGTGCACCTCCGACCGCAGCAGCAGATCGCCGTGCTGCTCGGCGAGCGCGAGCGACTCCCGATAGCACTGGATCGCCGTGTCCCAGTCCTCGTACAGCACCTGATGGACGAGCCCGAGCCCGAACAGCGACTCCGCCATGCCGGCCTTGTCGTCGAGCTCCCGCCGGATCTCCAGCGCCTGTTCGAAGAGCGCCTGCTCGGAACGCGCCTGCTCGGGGACGGTCTGCCCGCGATCCGAACCGGCGGGGACAGGGGTGATCCGGGTGAGGCCGGAGGGCGTGAGGGCCCGGAAGTGGGCAAGCATCCCGAGCCGGTCCAGCGCCGCAGCCTCCAGCGCCCGGTCCCCACTTGCCCGGGCCTGCTCGAGCAACCCGGTGAAGGCAGCCTCGGCCTCGGCGTAGTCACCGGTACGGAACGCGGCCTCGTACATGGACTCGTTCCCGGCCAGCAGTGTTTCCCCCGTTGTCCCCATATGTGCAGATTACTGCCGGACTCGTCGCGGCATGATCGGAACGCCCGGGGGTGGAGCGCGGGAGAGCGGCGGCCCATCCCGCGAGCCGCACCGGTCCCGGGGGCCGCGCCACCGCCGCACTTCAGCGCGAGCTGCGCAGCTGCGCCCTGACCCGGCTCGGGCTCGACGTGCACGGCGCCAACGTCCGGGCGCGGCGGCTCCACGAGCATCTCGGGTTCGCGGTGCCGGCTCAGCAGATGGCGAAAGATCTCGGCCCGCGGCCCCCACGCGGCCGCAGTACGGTGGGCCCATGTTGATCAGCTGCGCGTGCCCGGTCTCCGGGGTGTGGGCGAGCCCGATGTCGATCACCGGCTTCGCCATGCGGGCCGAGGAGCTGGGCTATCACGGGCTGTGGGCGTTCCAGCGGCTGCTCGTCGGCGCCGAGCAGGAGCTCGCCCCGGTCTATCGCAGCGTGTTCGACCCGATGCTCGCGCTCACCTATGCCGCCGCCCGCACGTCGCGGATCCGCCTCGGCGTCTCCGTGATCAACCTGCCGTTCGTGTCGCCGGCCTATCTCGCGAAGCAGGCCACGACGCTCGACGTGCTCTCCGGCGGCCGCTTCGACCTGGGGCTCGGCACCGGCTGGTCCGATGTGGAGTTCACCGCGACCGGCTCCGACCCCCACCCGCGCGGCCGTCGCACCGAGGAATACCTGGCCGCCCTCGCAACCCTGTTCAACGACGAGGTGGCGGCGTTCGACGGCGAGTTCTACCGCATCCCGCCGAGCACGATGGCCCCGCCGCCGGTCCAGCCGGGCGGGCCCCCGGTGCTGCTCGGCGGCAAGGCGGACGGCGCCCTCCGCCGCGCCGGCCGGATCTCCGCGGGCTGGCTCAGCAGCAGCAGCTTCACTCTCCAGGACATCGCCCGCGGCACCCAGATCGTCCGCCGCGCCGCCGAGGAGGCGGGCCGCGACCCCGACACCGTCCGCATCGTCGTGCGCGGCGTCGTCCGCGCCGGCCTGCGCGACGACTCCGTGCCGCTCTCCGGCACCTGGGAGCAGATCAAAGCCGGAGCCCAGCTGTACGCGGAGGCGGGCGTCACCGAGCTCTTCTACGACCTCAACTGGGACCCGTTCCTCGGCTCACCCGACGGCGACGCCCGCGCGGCCGGCGAACGCGCCGAGGAAATCCTCACCGCCCTGGCCCCGGTCGCCTGACTCCGCGCCGACCCCGCCCTGAC
>CAKUMG010001112.1 GCA_934667465.1 uncultured Actinoplanes sp.
TCCCGGCCGTGCCGGGCAACGACTTCGCGGGCACCGGCCGCGCGACCGGGCCGGGCGTGACCGCGTACGAGGTGGGTGACGAGATCTTCGGCCAGGCGGTGCCGCGCGCCCTGCGGGCCCTGGCCGGCGCCGCCCGCCCGTCGCTGAGCACCGGCTCGCTGGCCGAGTACGCGGTCTTCGAGGCAGACACGCCGCTGCTCGCCCGGCGCCCGGCCGGGCTCACCGTCGAACACGCCGCCGCCCTGCCCACCGCCGGGCTGACCGCCCTGGGGCTGCTGGCCCTCGCCGACGTGCGGCCCGGCTCAGCCGTCCTGGTGGTCGGCGCCAGCGGCGGCGTCGGCACCGCGGTCGTCCCACTGCTCGCCGCCGCCGGGGCCCGGGTGATCGCCACCGCCACCGCCGCCGACGAGCAGCTGCTCCGCGGGCTCGGCGCCGCCACCACCATCGGTTACGCGGAGTCCGGCTATCCCGCCGGCGTGGACGTCGCGCTCAACCTCGTCCTGCCGGGCGACCGGCTCGGCGGCGTCGCGCGGGCCCTGCGGCCGGGCGGGCGGCTGATCACTATCGTCGTCCCCGCGCCGCAGCCCGGGCAGGCCGGTCGCGACGACGTCGATGTGCGGTTCCTGCTCGATCTGGAGGGGACCTACGGCGGGATGCGGGAGGTGGGCGAGCGGGCGGTCCGGGGCGGCCTGCCCGCGACGATCGGGCGGCGCTATCCCCTCGCCGAGGGTGCGCAGGCCTGCACCGACTTCGTACGCCTGCACACGACCGGCAAAGTGGTCGTCACGATGTGACGACCCTCCTCAATACCGTCAGGGCGTCGGGTCGTCGGCCAGGAAGTCGAGGTTGAGCTGGTCGAGGACGTGCGGGGCGAACAGGCCCGCCACCGACAGGATCGAGACCACGGTGAAGATCGTCCGGAGCACGACGGTCTCGGTCTTGCCGCCGACCTTGACGGCCATCTTGTTCGGGATGCCGATCATGCGCCACATCCGCCTGTTGATCGGGATCGGCCAGAGGATGGGTACGCCGTTCTTCGTGATCATGTCGCCGAAGAGGTGCACCACGCAGCCCACCGCAACCGCCGCGCCCATCATCGGATAGCCGCGGTCGCCGGGCAGGTTCGCCGCCGTGAACCAGGCGATCACGCCGGAGGTGATCGTGATGATGACCCAGCCGGCCCGCTCGGCCCATTTGTCGAACAGCCCGCGCAGCGCGAGGCCGGCCATGAAGAAGATGATGCCGACCACGGCCCACTTGCCGTACGCCGCGGCCAGCGAGGTGGTCCCCCACCCGATCAGCGCGGCGAACGGCAGCGTGTGGGTGAAGGTCCGGTGCCCGTTGGTGCGCCGCGGGTCCTTGCTCAACTTGGTCGCCGTGTAGATCCCGAGCGAGATCTTTTCGACCACCTCCGCCACGAACAGCGAGAACACGCCGAACGTCCGCGCGACAGTGGCGCCGCCCTGGTTGCGGGTGACCTTGCCGGACAGGTCCAGGTCGGGCAGCAGCGCCCCGCCCGCGCAGACCGTGGTGCCGATCGCGACCGCGAGGGGGCTCTGCTCGTACCCGGCGAAGAAGTCCAGTGCCCAGCTGCCCGCAAGCCAGACCGACGCGCCCGACAGCGCGTGGGACGGACCCATCATTGTGGTTGCACACCCTTTCGCATAGGGCGCCCACTGTCGCATCAGCGGTCAAGCCGGGCAACGACCACCCCCGCCCCGATCCCGCCCGGCCTGTGTGGATTCCGATGTACGCGCAGGTGGGGCCGTCCTTCCCGGCCCGCGCATGCGGACTCCCGTTAGGAAGATCACTAGTATCCGGTCGTACGGCACGGGCCCACCTGCCGTCCCGGTCCCTCGTGGGCGCGCCGGAAGAGCCCGGCGACCATGAAGAACAGCGGAATCGCAGGCCAGAAGAAGTGCGCGCCGGAGATCGCCCAGAGGCCGGTCAGGACGACGGCCACGATCGCCACGAACGACGCCATCCGGCGGACCTCACGCCGATGCCGGGCGCGCGCCTCGGGCGTACGGTGAAGGGCTTCTCTGCCCCCGCCCGGAAGATCCGCCGTCAGCGGCGCCAGCTCGTCGCGGAACTTCGCCGCGTAGACGGCGCCGAGCCGCTCCTCGCCCTCCTCCAAGGTCAGCCTGCCCTCGGTCATCGCCGTCCGCAGGATCACCGCCACCTGCTCGCGCTCGGTGTCCGAGGTCCGCATCCTGCCCTGCCCGCCGGTCGCCTGATGTCCGGTGTTCATGACGCCCCCTCCTGCCGCGTTGGTGCTTCCAGAATCGGCGTTGCGGTCGCGGTGGGCGTCGGCCCGGCGTCTCATCCCGTACGCCTCCCGGCAGCGCAGATGGGGGCCGGCCCCTACTCCCTCCGGCGTACGTCCGGTCCCGCGCGTACGCCGGAGGTCGCAAGCGGAATCCCTGCTTGCGCCGGATGCGGCGGGCGCTCCGGCTGCCGTAGCGTCGGCGGCATGCGAGAACACGGCCTGCCACCGGGTACGCCCGGCCCGGCGCCCTCCTGGGCACCCGGCTCGGCGCCGTGGGCGCAGAGCCCGGCGGCGTGGGAACCCGGCTCGGCGCCGTGGACGCAGGGGCGGCGGCGGGGGCGGGGGCGGGGCCCCGAGCGGGAGGCGCCGGCC
>CAKUMG010001113.1 GCA_934667465.1 uncultured Actinoplanes sp.
AGCGCGTCGCGCATCCTCAGCTCGTCGTAACGCGTTGTGGCGGTGGAGAGCGTGTGCTGTTGCTCCAGTTCGTCGGGAGTAGTCATGTCTTCACTTTTCCGTCAGGTTTGCCTGACGTCAAGCCGGACTGACGATGCCGATGCGAAGTGGCCTCATATCTGCCCTTAAATCGGACGCAAAGACGTCAATTTTCCGGGCCGTGACACGGCAGTCGCCTCAACCGTTCAGTCAAGATTTCGGGATGTGCGGCTTCGACCCGCACGCGAGCGGTGTCTGACGTACTCGCGGTGTGGCACCATCATGGAACCCCCCATCCGGAGCGCTTTTTCCTTCGAGGAGCAAATATGTCTGCAAGGAAGCTGGGCCGTTTCGCCGGCTTGGTTTTCGTGCTTGTGGCGCTGGTCGGCGGCCCTGTCGCCCTCGCCCAGTCCTCGGCAGCCGCGCAGGACAATCAGGCAACGATCCAGACCCAGGCCGACCTCGTCTGGCTCTGATCCGGGGCAGCGATTCGCGCCCGACAGGGTTGAAGGACCGACGAGGAGGAGCACGCCATGGGGCGATCGTCGGCTGTCCGGGGATCCTCCCAGTACGCCTGGTTGATCACCAGTCCGCTGGCGCTGTTCTCCCTCACCTGTCTGGCCGTCTATTGGGTCGCTGATCCCGATTGGTGGCGTAGCTGGGCCGCCGCGCTGGTTTTCCTCGCGGCGTTCCTGGTCGCCAATGTCAACGTTCTCACCGTCGTCGTCCGCCGCCTGGCGTTCGCCGCGGTCCTGAACGAGATTCCGTTGCTGCTCGCGCTCTTCTTCCTGCCGCCGCCGGCGGTGATCGTGTCGTGCACCGGCGCCACGGTGATCCACCATCTGTGGAGCCGCCGCGACCCGACGAAGACGGCGTACAACATCGCCAAGACCGCCGCCGGTGCCGCCGCCGCTCTGCTGGTCGTCTCCGCCCTCCCCGAGATCAGGGGTGCCGGCCCGGGCACCTGGGGCATCCTCGCCGCCGCCGTCGGCACTTCCGCCCTCGTCTCGTGGATCTCCTATGCCGGCGTCATGGCGCTCGTGCAGGACCGCCGGGCCGGCCAGGAGGCGCTCGGCGCCGCCGCGCACACGCTCGTCACCGCCGCGATCAACATCATCATCGGCATCGTCTGCCTGGTCGCCCTGAAGGCGTCCTGGTGGGCCGCGGTGCCCCTGAGCATCCTCGCCGCGGCGACCGCGCTGGTCCTGCGCTCCTACACCGAGTTCTTCCGGCAGCACAGCACGCTGACCGAGGTCTACGAGCTCACCCGGACCATCCGCGAGCAGGGCACCGAGGGCAGCCTGCCGGACGCGCTGCTCGGCCCCGTCCGCACGCTGATGCGCGCCGAGTTCGCCACCCTGTGGCTGCCGGCGCAGGGCCGGCACCCCGAGGTGCTGCTCACCGCGCGGGTCGACGGCAAGGGACTGCTGGACCTCGCGCCCACCCCGGCGCCGATCCGCGAGCAGGCGGTCAAGAACGGGCGCACCGCCGCCGTCGGCTCCCGCTTCGCGGACACCGCGCACCTGCGGCCGTACCTGCGCGACGGCCGGGTCAAGGACGTCATCGTGGTGCCGTTGCGCTCCGGGCAGACCACGGTGGGCAGCCTCGAGGTGGTCAACCGGCTGGGGGAGTCGCTCAGCTTCCGGGACGCCGACATCCAGGTGCTCGAGACGATCGCGGCGCACGTGGCGGTCGCTGTGGAAAATGCGCGCCTGGTCGAGCGGCTGCGCTACGACGCCTACCACGACCGGCTGACCTCCCTGCCCAACCGGCGGCGGGTCAGTGACGCGCTCGCCGAGTCGGTCAAGGTGCGGGCGCCCGGCGAGGTGGTCGCGGTCATGCTGTTCGACGTCGACGGGCTGCGCGACGTCAACGAGTCGATGGGGCACGCCGCGGGGGACAAGCTGCTGGCCGAGGTCGCCGAGCGGCTGCGCGGGATCGCCGGCCCGGGTGCGCTGGTGGGCCGGATCGGCGGGGACGAGTTCGTGGTCACCCTCCGGGCGGAGAGCGCGGAGGAGACCGTACGGCTCGCGACGGAGATGCGGGAGCAGTTGCGCGGCCCGATGGCGGTGGGCTCGCTCACCCTCGACGTCGACAGCGCCGCCGGCGTCTCGGTCCATCCCGACCACGGCGACGATCCCGAGGCCCTGCTGCGCCGGGCCGAGCTCGCCGCCAATGCCGCCAAGACCCTGCCGTACGGGATCCAGCTGTTCCACCCCGCGCTGGAATCCCGGGCGGTGCGCCGGCTCGGCCTCGCCGCCGATCTGCGCCGCGCGCTGGACACCGGCGAGCTCGAGGTCCACTTCCAGCCGAAGGTCTCGATCCAGGACCGGCACCTGATCGGCGTGGAGTGCCTGGCGCGCTGGCAGCACCCGGCCCACGGCGAAGTGTCACCGGAGGACTTCGTCGCGGTCGCCGAGCACACGGGCCAGCTGCACCGGCTCACCGAGGTGGTGCTCGGTGCGGGGCTGCGGCACTGCCGGGAGTGGGCGGACGCCGGCCGGCCGCTCTCGGTGTCGGTCAACCTCTCCGCGCGTACGCTGCTCGACCCGCGCTTCCCCGACCTGGCGGCCCGGCTGCTGGCCGAGCACGGCATCCCGGCCGGCCTGGTGACCTTCGAGA
>CAKUMG010001114.1 GCA_934667465.1 uncultured Actinoplanes sp.
GGTGCTGCTGCACGATCGCACCGGCACCGGGCCGGTCGGACTGCTCGCCGCCGTGGTGCGCGTTCTCGACCGGGTTCCCGCCGGCGACGCGCTGGCCTCGGCGCCGGAGCTCGGCCCGGCCCAGCGTGCCTCGATCGAGCGCCTGGCGGCCGCGGTGGACGGCACCGGCGGGCCGGGCAACCCGTACGCCGCCGTGCGGACCGAAGGGCGGTGATCCGCGCCGGCGCCGTGCTCGCGCTGCTGCTGCTCGCCTCGGCCTGCGCCCGCGCTCCGGGCGGCGGCATGGTCTTCGGCACCCTCGGCTCGTACGAGCACACCGCCGCCGCCGAGAGCGCCGCCGGCATCCGCGGCGCGACCGTGGAGCTGGAGTGGAGCGCGTACGAGCCCGCGCCGGGGGCGTTCTCCGCGGACTACGCGGCCACGATCCGGCGGCGCATGGCGGCGTTCCAGGCGGCCGGGCAGCAGCTGACCCTGGCGCTGGGACTGCACCACAGCCCCGGCTGGGTGCGGCAGCTGCCCGGCGCGGTGGCCGTGGACCAGCACGGCACCCGGCTGCCCGGCGTCGACATGGTGTTCAGCCGGGCCGTGCGCGAGGCCGCCGCAGGCTACTTCGCCCGCCTCGACGCCGACCTCGGGCTGCACCGGTTCACCCACATCCGGCTCACCTCGGGCGGCAACGCCGAGATGCTGTTCAACACCGCGGGCTCGTACGCGGCGTTCAGCACCGCGGCGCAGAACGGCCCGGACCGGGCGGAGGGCATGGCGCCGAACCCGCTGCCCGGCTGGCGCCCCGGCGACCGGCGGGTGACCCGCGAGCAGGTCCGGTCGTGGGCGGACTGGTACGTGGGGGCGCTGGCCGACGTGACCCGCTGGCAGATGGCTCGCTTCGACGCCCTGGGCTACACCGGCGGCTACCAGGCGGTCACTCCCGGCTCGGGTGTGCGGCCGGATGCGTACGAGCGGGCAATCGAGCAGTTCCTGCCGGACGGGCTGCTCGGCATCGGCGGCGCCTGGCACCGCTACTACGCCGCCCTGGCCGGCGCGCCGCGGCTGATGGTCTACGTGTCCTCGCTGGCCGACGGCTCCGGCGGCGACGACACCTGCACCCCCGGCGACCGCGTTGTCGCGATCACCGACCCCGTGGCCGGTCCGTGGTCCGCGGCCCGGTGGCAGAGCCGGCTCGCCGCCGAGCACGGCTTCGCCACGGGCGGGGAGAACCCGGGACACGGCGATGCGCCCGCCGCGTTCTATGCAGACCCCTCCGACCACGGGATGCTGGCGACCGCCGTCCGGCAGGCGGCCGGCTGCGGTTTCGCGGTGTTCAACTTCGCCCACGCCGAGCATCTGTGGCAGGGGCCGCTGACCTTGGAGGCGTACGCCGCCCGCATCCGCGCCGCACGGGCCACCCCCGGCCGGGCCGGCGGGCCGGGCGGGCGCCGGTGACGGCGGCTCGGCGGGCGGGGTGTTCGCTCCTGGTGAACGCCGGAAGAAGCGGGAGACGCCGAAAGTTGAGCAGCACGTACTCAACTTTTCGGAGGTGTCCGGTGGCCGGCAAACGACTCCCAGTGTTGTTCCTCGATGACATCGTCCTGCTCCCCGGCATGGTCGTGCAGGTCGAGCTGGACGAGGCCGCCCAGGCCGCGGTCGACGCGGCCCGCACCTCGTCCGGCGCCGAGCTGCTCATCGCCCCGCGGCTCGAGGACCGCTACGCCTCGCACGGCGTGGTGGCGAGCGTGCGGCAGGTCGGCAAGTCCCGCGGCGGATCGCCCGCCGCGATGCTGCGTACGGGCGTCCGGGCCCGCATCGGCAGCGGCGTGACCGGCCCGGGCGCGGCGCTGTGGGTGGAGGCCGAACCGGTCGTCGCCGCCGCGCCCAGCGAGCAGGCCCGCGAGCTGGCGGCGGAGTACAAGCAGCTGGTGGTGTCCGTGCTGCAGCGGCGCGAGGCGTGGCAGGTCATCGACTCGGTGAGCGCCATCGACGACCCCGGTGACCTGTCCGACACCGCGGGCTGGGCGCCGTACCTGTCCAGTGACCGCAAGCGCGAGCTGCTGGAGACGCCCGACGTGGAGGCCCGGCTGCGGCTGCTCGTCGGGTGGACCCGCGACTTCCTGGCCGAGTCCGAGGTCAGCGACAAGATCGAGACCGATGTCCGCGAGTCGGTCGAGCAGCGCAACCGCGAGTACCTGCTGCGCGAGCAGCTCAAGGCGATCCGCAAGGAGCTCGGCGAGGGCGACGCCGAGGGCAAGGACGACTACCGCGCGCGGATCGAGGCCGCGGACCTGCCCGATCCCGTACGCGAGGCGGCCCTGTCCGAGGCCGGCAAGCTCGAACGCGCCGGCGACCAGAGCCCCGAGGCAGGCTGGATCCGGACGTGGCTCGACACGGTGCTCGACCTGCCGTGGAACGAGCGCACGACCGACAACGCGGACCTGGCCGCGGCCCGCGCGGTGCTCGACGCCGACCACCACGGCCTGGACGAGGTCAAGGACCGCATCGTCGAGTACCTCGGCGTCCGCGCGCGCCGCGAGTCCCGGGGCCTGGCCGGCGCCGGTGGCCGCGGATCCGGCGCGGTCATCCTGCTGGCCGGCCCGCCCGGCGTCGGCAAGACCTCGCTGGGCGAGTCCGTCGCCCGGACGCTC
>CAKUMG010001115.1 GCA_934667465.1 uncultured Actinoplanes sp.
GCGCCGGGCCGCGCAGGGTGGTGCTGCGCGACGGCTGGCGCACCCTCGTGGGCTCGCCGTTCCTGCTGGTCACCACGCTGCTGAGCGTGAGCCTGGGCCTGGTCCTGGCCGGCTTCCAGGCGCTGGTGCTGCCCGTCTGGTTCCTGGTGCAGGGGCGGCCCGAGCTGCTCGGCCTGGTGCTCAGCGCGCTCGCCGCCGGGCTGCTGGCCGGCGGCGGGATCTACGCCGCAGCGGGGGGCCGGGGCCGGCGGCGGGTCTGGTTCGTGACCGGGATGCTGGTCACGACCGCCGGGATCGGCGTGCTGGCGACGCTGGCGAACCCGTGGGCCGTGCTCGGCGGTGCCGCCGTGGTCGGGTTCGGCAACGGGCTGTTCGGCAGCCTGATCGGCGTCCTCATGGTCGAACGGATCCCCGACGAGATGCGCGGGCGGGTGCTGTCGCTGCAGAACGCGATGCTGACCCTCGCCCCGGCGCTCGGCATGGGCGGCGCGGCCCTGGTGATCGCGGAGGGCGGCACCCGGGCCGGCGCGCTGCTGCTCGCCGCCGTCTGGCTGGTCACCGCAGTGGCCGCGCTCGGGGTGCGGGCGCTGCGCGACCTCGAACCCCGGCCCGCTCCCGAGCCCGAGCTCGTAGGCTGACCGGGGTGAACAGCGGCGAGCTCGCCCGGGCTGCCGGGGTCAGCGTCCGGACCCTGCGGCACTACCACCAGCTGGGCGTGTTCCCCGAACCGGCGCGGCGGGCCAACGGCTATCGCGAATACTCGGTCGGCGACCTGGTCATGCTGCTGCGCATCCGGCGGCTGGCCGAGCTCGGCATCCCCCTGGAGGAGATCCCGCCGATGCTCGAGTCCGGCGGCCGGGCCGACGCCGTGCTCGACGAGCTGGACCGGGAGCTGGCCGGCCAGATCGCGCGGCTCACCGCCCGCCGCGAGGCGATCGCCCGGCTCCGGGCCGCCGGAGCCAGCCCGGACACACCGCCGGAGCTGGCCGGCCTGATGATGACGTACGACGGGCCGGACCTGCCGCCCCGGATGCTCCGGCACGACCGCGAGATCCTGCTGCTCCTGCACCACCACCTCGACGACGAGGGACGGGTCGCGCTGACGCGGCTGCTCCAGCGGTTCAGCGAGCCGGACGTGCTGGCGGCCACCACCGCGCTGAGCGTCCGGTTCGCCGGGCTCGGGCCGGACACGCCGGACGGTGAGATCGACCGGCTGGTGGCGGACTACCACCTGGCGCTGGGCCACGTGACCTCCGAGGACTTCGCCCCGGTGGATCCGCGCACCGGGGCGCTGCTCACCGCGTACCAGGAGACGGTCTTCAACGACACGCAGCGCGAGTTCCTCGCCCGGCTGGTCGCCGGCGCGTGACGTCTATCGCGCCGGGCAGGGCGGCGCGACGAAGCCCGGGTGCGCGCCGCGTGTCCAGCGGCAGCCGAACGCCGGGTCCGCCACCGCGCGCCGGTCGCGGACGGCGTCGCCCGCGGCCCGGTGGCCGGTGCGCAGCCACGTCGTCAGGTCGTCGAACGCCTCGGTCAGCTCGGGCGTCGTGAAGTCGCAGTGGCCGACGCCCCGGATCGCGCGCGACACGAACAGGCCGGCGCGGCCGTGGCGGGCGGCGCGGGCCGCGTACTCCTGCTCCATCGAGAACGGCACGAACAGGTCGCCGAGGTCGTGCAGGGACAGGACCGGCACCGGGGGTCTGCCGTCGACGCGCGGGATGCCGGACAGACCCGGGTCGGCCACCGCGGTACGCCGTACGCGCAGCACGTCGCGGTTGAGTCGCCGCTCGGCGGCGGTCGGCCACCAGCGGTCGGTGCTGCGGTAGACGGTGTGCCGGTTGCCGGCGACGTTGCCCGGGGCGATGCCGCCGGTGCCGCCGCGCAGCCCGGGCCAGAGAGTGAACAGGAACGGCGGGTCGGCCTCGTTCCAGAACGTGAACGCGCTGTCGAAGCCGGGGCGCTCGCCGCCGCTGCGCCGCTCCAGGACCGCCGACCAGGTGCGGCCGGCCGGGGTCTCGCCGGACGGCAGGCCGAGCGCCGGGACGATCGTGGCGACCTGCTCCTGCCAGCGTGCCGGGTAGTCCTCGTCCGGGTGCAGCGGGAACTCGATGTCCACGCCGGCGAGCGCGGCGGCGGTGACGTTGGCGTCCAGGAACCAGTCGTAGAGCGCGGTGTCGCCGAGCACCCCGCAGTAGGGCATCGCGCCCGCGAAGGCCCGCGGGTGCTCCTCGATCGCGACCGCGGTGATGTGCCCGCCCATCGACTTGCCGGACATGATCACCGACCGGGCCCGCGCGCCCGTGACCCGGCGGAACACGTCGAGCAGGGCGACCGAGTCGCGGACGCCCTGGCCGACGTCGTAGCCGTTGGTGGCATAGCTGGAGGCCGCCCACGCGTAGCCGCGCGCCACGTAGTGCGCCCGCAGCTCCGGGTTGTCGACGTAGACGGTCGCGCCCGTGCCGCGATAGCCGTGCGCGAAGATCACGAGCTGGCCGTTCCAGGCCTTCGGCACCTCGATCCGGTACGCGGCACCGGCCACGATTCCCGTGTGGGCGCGCGCCCCGGGGAGCGCGGTGAACGGCGTCCCGTCGAGCTCGCAGTCCGGATCGGCGACCAGATATCCGGGCTGCGTGGT
>CAKUMG010001116.1 GCA_934667465.1 uncultured Actinoplanes sp.
CTCCGCCGGCGCCGCATGCGGGTGTGCACCGGCGTCTCCTGGCGGCCCGGCGGCGGCCGGGCGCATGCGGAAACGGTTGCCCGCGCGGTAGGCCGCCAAACCCGCGCCGGTACGCTCGACGCCATGAGAGGGCTGTGGACCCCGGCGTGGATAGCGCGCCATGTGGTCGCGCTCGTGTTGATCGCGGGCTGTCTCGGCCTGGGCTGGTGGCAGTTCACCCGCGCGTCCGAGGGCAACGCGGTGAGCTGGGGCTACATGTTCGAGTGGCCGGTCTTCGCCCTCTTCGTCGGCTTCCTGTGGTTCCGCGAGGTGCAGGCGGAGCGGCGCGGCCCGGCCGAGGCCGTGCCCGAGGAGGACGAGGCGCAGCCGGCACCCGCCGCGGACGCTCCCGTGACCGTGCGGCGCCCCGTGCGCGCGCCCGCCGCGCGACCGGCGACCGGGGGCGACGACGACGATCCGGAGCTGGCCGCCTACAACGACTATCTGGCGTGGCTCAACGCCAACCCCGGCGCGCGCCCCGGTGACTATCCCGGGCGCCGCCCCACCCACCCCCCGGCAAGTTAGGACAAGATCGTGCAGGGAGCCCTCACCCGTTACCGGATCATCGCCTGGATCGTCGGCGTGGTCCTGATCGCGCTCGTCGTGGTGGGCATGCCGCTCAAGTACCTCGGTGACAACGACACCGTGGTCGCCGCCATCGGCCCGGGCCACGGCTTCCTCTACATGGTCTATCTGCTCGCCGCGTTCGACCTGAGCCGCCGGGCGGGCTGGCCGATCAAGCGGATGCTGCTCGTCATGCTCGCCGGCACCATTCCGTTCCTCTCTTTCTGGGCGGAGCGGGTAGTCACCCGTAAGTGGGCCGCACAGGCGATGGACACGAACCCTGCAATGGCGCACAAATAGAAGAAGTGACGCTGCGAAATCGCGTCGGGGCACTGGGTTATCGGGATCATTGGTATTAATGTGACAATCTGCCTAAATACCTCTGCGGCCTCTTGTCAAAATTGTGATCGCCGATAAGTTGGTGCGGTTGGTCCGGTTCGCAGCCACGCCTTCGGTGGCGCCGGCCAACGCCGCCGAATCGCCGAGGCGCCGCCGAGCCGCATCCCCCGCGGATCGTCGCCCGCCGACGCGGGCCGGGGAACCAACCGAGGCAGCACCGGGGTGAATCCGCGTCCCGCGCGGTAGGGCCATCTTCCGCCCGAATCCGTCAGCTAACCCGGTAGGCGGCGCTGTGGAAGAGAGGCCATGCACCGTTGCCACACGCCCGGATGAGGCTACGCACCCTGGTGGTCGCCACACTGGCGCTCGCCATCACCGGCACCGTCGCGCCCGCGGCGCACGCGGAGCCCACGACCGCCGAGCTCACCAAGAAGATCGAGGCGGAGTCGAACAAGCACGAGGACATCGCCGAGTCGTACAACAAGATGCGCCTCAGCCTCAAGCAGACGAAGGCCGAGGAGAAGAAGCTCGCCGAGTCCATGGGGCCCGCCAAGGAGGCGCTCGACGCCGCCTCGGAGCAGGTGCAGGTCATCGCGTCGTCGGCCTACATGACCGGCAAGGCCGGCACCGTCAACGTGCTGCTCGGTGACAGCAACGAGCTGATCGAGCGCATGGCGATCCTCGAGCAGATCTCCGACAGCCAGCAGGCGGACATCGACCGGCTCACCGCGTCGACCAAGGACTACACCGCTCGTCAGGCCGCCCTCAAGGCGACGCAGGACAAGCAGGCCGCCGAGGTCAAGGAGCTCGGCGACCGCAAGAAGAAGATCGAGGCCAACCTCAAGGAGCTGTACGCCCTGCGCACCGCGGCGTACGGCAAGGCCGAGGAGACGGGCACGAAGTACACGGGCACCATCCCGTCGGTCTCGGGCTCGGCCGGCAAGGCCGTCACCTTCGCGTACAACCAGATCGGCGACATGTACCTGTACGGCGCCTCGGGCCCCGACCGGTGGGACTGCTCGGGTCTCACCTCGGGCGCCTGGGCGAACGCGGGCGTCTCGCTGCCGCACAACGCCGCCGCGCAGTACAACGCCACCACGAGGGTCAGCCGCTCCCAGCTCAAGGCGGGCGACCTGGTCTTCTATCGCGGCAACGCCCACGTCGGCATCTACGTGGGCGGCGGGCAGATCATCGACGCCTCGACGGCCGGGGCACCGGTCAAGAAGCGCTCGATCGACATCATGACGCCCAACGGGTACGGCCGGGTCTCCTGACCGTCCTCCCGACGAACTGAGGCCGGTGCTCAACGACGAGCACCGGCCTCAGTTTCGTATCCGGGAACGGCGAAGGCCGGTGCCCGCTTGCGGGACACCGGCCTGTGTCGGTCGGGGGAAGGACAGTCGGTACGGGTGTTACGCGGCCTGCAGGCCCTCGGCGCGGGCGAGCTCACGGAGCCGGCCGAGCGCCTGGATCTCGAGCTGGCGGATGCGCTCGCGGGACAGCGAGAACCGCGACGCCACCTCGGTCAGCGAGTGCTCGCGGCCGTCCTCGAGGCCGTAGCGCGCCCGCATGATGCCGGCGGACCGGTCGTCGAGGTGGTTGAGCAGGCCCTCGATGCGCTGACGCTCCAGGGCGGTCAGCACGATCTCCTCGGGCGACGGGGCGTCGCTGTCGGCCACGAGGTCACCGAG
>CAKUMG010001117.1 GCA_934667465.1 uncultured Actinoplanes sp.
GGCCAGGGCCGGGGCCAGGGCCGGGGCCAGGGCCGGGGCCAGGGCCAGGGCCGGGGCCAGGGCCGGGGCCGGGGCTTGGTGGAGCTGGGATGCGGGCCGTTCGGGCAGCGCCACCGCAACGCGCACCCCGCCGATCACGCGGCTTCCCGCCACGCCCGCAGACCGATCGCCGGCCTCGCCGTACATCCGGCGCAGACGCTCGGTGTGACCACGGAACTTCCCCCACGCACGCCGGACCGCATGCTCACGACGGAACTCCTCACGCTCCACCGAATAGCGACGCGATCGCGTCCGGTCCCGCATCCCGGCCACCTCCGCCGCCGAGAACATCTGCAGCTGCCCCATGCCGACAATTGTCTCGCGACCACCGGCGCAACAGCGACTCCGATCGACGATCGAGTGTGCCAAATTTGTCGGTCACCGTGCGGATATTCCGCAATACGCAAGACAACAACCGGGCGCCTATTTGCGACCGAGTGCGCTTTGCGAGGCCAGCGTGGTCGCCAAAAAGCGGAGGCAGCTTATTCGCAACGCCTGCCTATGCCGGAGTGTTCAGGGGATCTGACAGGCCGTCGAGTGTGCCATCGATCAGCACGGCCAGGCCGGCGCCGCAGCCGGCGGTCCGGACGGCCCTCGAGTGCGGCGGTGGCGTCCGCCGCCCACCTACGGAGGGACCGCTGGCAGTCGCGCCGCCCGGCTCGCCGCCCCACGCGCGCGCAGGCCCGTGTCGCCACGTCGCCCACCGCGGCGCCTCCTGAGGCACCATCAACGGACCCCGTGGCGCACGCCGCTCGGGACCGTTCAACCGAGCTGCGCCGGTCGCTGCGCATCAGCCGGCGAGGAGTTACACAGCCGTTGCTGTGGGGGCGGGCGTCGGCTCGCCGGCCTCGCGCAGACCACGTAGGTGGAGGAAGACGGCCTCCCGCATCTCGGCCAGCGCCTCCGCAACCGAGTCGCCCAGAGCCACGCAGCCGGGAAGGTCCGGCGACCAGGCCCCGAACCCGCCGTCCCCGGCACGCTCGACGATCACTGCGTATGCGCTCATGGAATGCCCCCGTCAGACCCGCCAGCTCGGGCTACTTGCTCCGGTCCTGCTCGCATCCGTGCCGAACCTGCCGAGTCCAGGATGGTGTGACTCATGCCGGGCACTTGACTATGCCGGCAGCTCCAGGTTCGTGCTGAAGCGTGCTTGATCCTCCAGTCGGTAGACCAGCACCGAGCGGAGGCGCACGGCCCCGGGACGCGTGGGCCGCGGACGCTGGGCATGTGCCGGCGGCGGGCGGTCCGGGTGCGGAAGGGTCGGTGGCGTGGCGGAGAGTGCCCGGCGCCGCGGGGCGGCGCCGGGTGGGGTGGTCAGTTGGGGGTGGGCTTGGCGTCGGCGGTGAGGCGGTCGCGGACCTGGCGGCGGAGGACCTTGCCGATCTGGCTGCGGGGGAGCTCGTCGGTGAGTTCGATGCGGCGGGGGGCCTTGTAGCCGGAGAGGCGTTCGCGGGCCCAGGAGAGCAGGGCGTCCTCGTCGACGCCGGTGCCCGGGGCGGGGACGACGACGGCGACGACCTCCTCGCCCGTACGGGTGGAGGGGAGGCCCACGACGGCGACGTCGGCGACCGAGGGGTGGTCGCGGAGGACGTCCTCGACCTCGGACGGGTAGACGTTGAAGCCGCCCGTGATGATGATTTCCTTCACGCGGTCCACGATCGACAGGAAGCCGTCGTCGCTCATGACGGCGATGTCGCCCGTACGGATCCAGCCGTCCGGCAGCAGCACGGCGGCCGTCTCGTCCGGCAGGTTCCAGTAGCCGGAGAAGACCTGCGGTCCCTGGAGCAGCAGCTCGCCCGGCTCCCCCGGCGGCATGTCGCGCGACATGTCGTCGCGGTCGGCGATGCGGGCGCGGGTGGACGGGAACGGGACGCCGATCGAGCCCGGGCGCCGGGCCGGGGACATGGGGTTGCCGACCGTGATCGGGGAGGTCTCGGTCATGCCGTAGCCCTCGACCAGGATGCCGCCGGTGACCTTCTCCCAGGTCTCGACCGTGGCCGGCGGGAGCGGCATGGCGCCGCTGATCGAGTAGCGGACCGAGCTCAGGTCCGTGCCGCGCTCGCGGGCCGTGGCGGCGAGGCGCTCGTACATCGGGGGGACGCCCGGGAAGAACGTCGGCGGGCGCCGCTTCGCCGCGTCGAGGACCATCGCGACGTCGAAGCGGGGCAGCAGCACGATCGTCGCGGCGATCTGCACGGCGGTGGTGAGGCAGAGCGTTGAGCCGTACGCGTGGAAGAGCGGCAGCACCGCGTAGAACGTCTCGCCGCCGTCGCGCAGGCCGGGAACCCACACCCGGCTCTGCTCCGCGTTGGCGGCCAGGTTCTTGTGGGTCAGGATGGCGCCCTTCGGCGTGCCGCTGGTGCCGCCCGTGTACTGCAGCAGGGCGGTGTCGTCGACGCCCGGCCCCGGGACGGAGGCGGCGATCGGCGGGGTGTCCGCGACCAGCTTCTCCCAGCGCAGCGCGCCGGACGGCACCGGGCCGCGCATCTCGTCGCGTGTCTTGCGGGCCTTGGCGACGGGGAGCTTGAGCGCGAGCCGCTGGGTGAGGGGCAGCGCGGCGGTCAGGTCGACGGCGACGATCGTGCTGACCGAGG